>JASFRY010000290.1:0-6151 GCA_050114675.1 Gemmatimonadota bacterium
TCCGCCGGACATGCTGGAGCTGGATCTGGACCTGGAGGCGGACCTGGGGATCGACACGGTGAAGCAGGCGGAGATGTTCGCCGCGATCCGGGCCGCCTACGACATCGAGCGGGACGACAACCTGGCGCTGCGGGACTACCCCACGCTGGCGCGCGCCATCGACTTCGTGTACGAGAAGCGTCCCGACCTGAAACGCCCGGGGGCGGCGGGAGGGGCCGCGGCTCCATCCGAGGCCCCGCTCGCCGCCGCCGACCCCTCAGCGGCGGCTCCTGCGGCGCTGGGTGAATCGACTCCGTCGCTGGCCGCCACCACGGCGGACGGCCGTGCCACGTCCGGCGTGCTCGCCGGTTCCATGGACGCAGCGCAGAAGGTTCCCCGCCGGGTTCCGGTGGCCCGGGTCCGCCCGCCGGCGGAGCGCTTCCCGGAGACCGGGGTGAGCCTGGAAGAAGGAGCACGCGTCGTCGTCGTCCCCGATGAGGGGGGTGTGGGGCTTTCCCTGGCCGAACGGCTCGAGAAGCGCGGATGCCAGGTCTTCATGGCGGATCCCTCTCTGGGGACCGAGGCGATCCTGGCCGACGTGCGGGCCTGGAGGGGCGAGCGTCCCGTGAGCGGCCTCTACTGGCTCCCCGCCCTGGACAACGTCCTGCCGGCGGAGATGTCCGATCCCGCGGACCGGCGGGAGGCGCTGCGGAGGCGCGTGAAGGCGCTTCATGGGCTGGCGCGGGAGCTGTACGGAGATCTCGGGGAGCCCGGTGGCTTCCTCGTCTCGGGTGTGCGGCTGGGAGGGCGTCACGGATACGACGCCGACGGTGCCTTGGATGCGGCCGGTGGAGCCGTCACCGGCTTCACGAAGGCCTTTGCCAGGGAATGTCCCGGGGCGGTTGTGAAGACCGTCGACTTCGAGCCGTCCCGAAAGACGGCGGCGCTGGCCGACCTCCTCATCGCCGAGACGCTTCGGGACCACGGCGTGGTGGAAGTCGGGTACGCGCGTGACCACCGGTGGACCGTGGGGCTGGAGGAGCGGCCCGTCGAGCCCGGCGATTCCCTGCCGGAGCAGGGCGTCTACGTGGTGACCGGAGCGGCGGGGAGCATCGTGTCGGCGATCCTCACCGATCTGGGCGCTGCAGGCGGGACCTTCTGGCTTCTGGACGTGGCTTCGGAGCCCGATCTCTCGGATCCGGACCTGGAGCGCGCGGACACCGACCGCGAAGGGCTGAAACGCGCGCTGTTCGAGCGCCTCAAGGAGGGGGAAGAGCGGGTGACGCCCGTGCACGTGGAACGCGCGCTGGCGCGCATCGAGCGCGCGGCGGCCGCGGCCCGGGCCATCCGGACCATCCAGCGGGCCGGGGGGAAAGTCCGGTACCGCAGTGTGGATCTCCGCGATGCCGCCGCCGTGCATGGGGTGGCGCGCGAGATCGCCGAAGCGCATGGCCGTGTGGACGTGCTCCTCCATGCGGCCGGTCTGGAGATCAGCCGCACCCTCCCCGACAAGAGTGCCGAGGAGTTCTCCCTGGTGTTCGACGTCAAGGTCGAGGGGTGGTACAACCTGATGACGGCGCTCGGGGAGACGCCGTTGGGCTCGGTCATGACCTTCAGCTCCATCGCGGGCCGGTTCGGGAACGCGGGGCAGACCGACTATGCGGCAGCCAACGACCTTCTCTGCAAGGCGGTCTCGGGGCTGGCCCGGTCGCGTCCCGACACGCGGGCCCTGTCCGTGGATTGGACGGCATGGCGTGACATCGGCATGGCGGCTCGTGGATCCATTCCCTCCATCATGAAGCAAGCCGGCATCGACATGCTGGCACCGGAGGCCGGCATCGCCGTGGTACGTCGCGAGCTCACGGCGGGAACGACCGGTGAGGTCGTGATCGCAGAGAGCCTGGGCGTCATGCTGGAGGAGGATCCCGACGCCGCGCGTCTCGCCGATACCTTCGTGAGCGCGACGATGGAGGGGAGCGGCCCCATGGTGGGGCGTGTCCGCTCCTTCGGTCTCCACGACGGCCTCGTGGTGGAGACGGACCTGGACCCGTCGAGCCAGCCGTTCCTCGACCATCACCGTATCGAAGGGACGCCGGTTCTACCCGGCGTGATGGGGTTGGAGGCCATGGCGGAGGCCGCGCGCCTTCCGTTCCCCGAGCTCCACGTGGTGGCACTGGAGGACGTGGACTTCCATGCGCCCTTCAAGTTCTATCGGGACGAGCCACGCACGGTCACGGTCCACGTTCAGTACGCCATGGACGGTGACGACGTGGTGGCCCTCTGTCGCCTCACCGGGTCACGGACCCTGGTCGGGCGCGAGGAGCCCGAGGTCAGCACCCACTTCACCGGACGTGTCCGGCTGCGATCCCAGATGCCTTCGGACAAGGTGGAGCGCCCGGTGCCCGAAGCCGAGGGCGACGTGGTGGAGGCCTCCGCCATCTACCAGACCTACTTCCACGGTCCGGCGTACAGGGTTCTGCAGGACGCTTGGCGGGGTGAGGGAATGGTAGCGGGACGCTTTGCCGGTGACCTTCCGGCGAACCACCACCCCGACGACCGCCCCACCCTGGTGTCCCCGCGCCTGGTGGAGCTGGCCTTCCAGACGGCGGGCCTCGCCGAGATCGCCATGTCCGAGCGGATGGGGCTCCCGTATGGATTCCGGCGGCTGGAGCTTCTCCGGCCCGCCAACGGCGAGGTGGAGAGTGCCGCGGTCGTCCGGACCGACCAGGACGGGGTGTACGACGTGGACGTATCCGACACGGACGGCAGGCTGGTGCTCTCTCTCAAGGGGTACCGCACGTCAGCGCTGCCCGGTCCGGTGAGCAGCGACGCCTTCCTCCTCTTGCGGGGATGAAGACCCGGGGGGCCGCCTCCGCGCCTGCGGAGGTGGCCCTGGCCTGGGGGCGGTCCACGGAGGTGCCCGACGCCGACGGGTGGCTTACGCCTGCCGAACGCGGAGTGCTGGAGGGCCTGCGCCTGCCCAAGCGGGCACGGGACTGGCGTCTGGGGCGCTGGGTGGCGAAGGAAGCGGTGCGAAGGTGTCTGGGAGCGCCCGGCCTGCCGGGAGAGAACGTCGAGATCCTGGCGGCCGCCTCGGGGCGACCCGAAGCGACGATCCTGGCGCCGGGCCCCTGGGGGGCCATCACCTTGTCGTTGAGCCACGCCGGCGGCGTCGGATTCGCAGCTGCCTCGGCGGCGCCCCTTCTCCTCGGATGCGACGTGGAGGTCGTGGAAGGGCGAAGCGATGCCTTCGTCGACGACTATCTCACGGCTGCCGAGGCGACTTGGGTCCGGCGGAGTCCCGAGGGGCGGGACCGGCGGGCAAACCTGGTGTGGAGCGCCAAGGAGTCGGCGTTGAAGGCCCTGGGTGAGGGGCTCCGGGCCGATACGCGGAGCGTCGAGGTGACCGTCTCCGAGGGCCGCCCCGGGGCGTGGAGCTCCCTGGAGGTGTGCCGGGCAGAGGGAGCGCTCCTCCCCGGCTGGTGGCATGCCGCACGCAGCCGGGTCTGGACGGTGGTGGCCAGCGCCCCTGTGCGCCTGGGGCCGATCCCCCCGGATTGATCGGACGCCCCTCCCCCACGTACCTTTCTCCGCCCCCAGAATGTTCGACGCTGCACCCGAGGTATCCGTGTCCGGCCACAGCAAATGGGCGACCATCAAGCGTAAGAAGGCCAGCAACGACGCCAAGCGCGGCGCGGTCTTCACCAAGCTCATCCGGGAGATCACCGTCGCTGCCCGAGCGGGCGGCGGAAATCCCGAGTTCAACCCCAGGCTACGTCTGGCGGTGGACACGGCCAAGGCGGCCAACATGCCCACCGACAACATCGAGCGCGCCATCAAGAAGGGGACCGGCGAGCTCGAGGGCGTGAGCTACGAGGAGATCTCCTACGAGGGCTACGGCCCCAACGGGGTGGCCCTCTACATCGAGACGCTGACGGACAACGGGAACCGGACGGTGGCCGATCTCCGCCACGCCCTGAACAAGCATGGTGGGAGCCTGGGCACCACCGGCTCGGTGGCGTGGCAGTTCGAGCGCAAAGGCCAGGTCGTCGTGGACGCGACGCGCTACACCGAGGAGGCGGTCTTCGAGGCGGCCATCGAGGCGGGTGCGGAGGATCTGGTCCGCGAGGAGGACGAGTTCATCGTCACGAGCGACTTCACCGTGTTCCACGAGGTGCAGGACGCCATCAAGGAGGCGGGCATCGAGGTGTCCTCCGCGGAGCTGGCGTGGATCGCCAAGAACGAAGTGGCGGTCTCGGGCAAGGACGCCGAGAAGCTGCTGAAGCTCGTGGAGGCCATCGAAGAGCTGGACGACGTCCAGAACGTCCACTTCAACGCCGACATCGACGAAGCCACGCTGGCCGAGGCCATGTGACGGGGTGACCAACGCAAGACGGTCGCCGGGAAGCGGCCCGGACCGGGTCCTGGTGCTGGGCGTGGATCCCGGGACGGCCGTCACGGGATTCGGGGTGGTGTCCCGGCGCAGCGATGGCGCCGTCTCCCTGGTGGAGTGCGGCGTCGTCCGGACTTCCTCCGGAGCGCCGCTGGCGGAGCGGATCAAGGAGATCCACCTGGAGATCGTGGCGCTTCTCGACCGCCACCGCCCTTTCGCCATGTCCGTGGAGAGCGTCTTTCAGGGAAAGAACGCCCGAAGCGCACTGACGCTGGGCCACGCCCGGGGGGCCATCCTCCTCGCCGCCGCGCTCCGGGGGGTACCCATCGCCGAGTATTCGCCAGGCGAGATCAAGAAGGCCGTGGTCGGCACGGGCCAGGCTACCAAGGATCAGGTGGGCTTCATGGTGAAGCAGCAGCTCAGGCTCAAGGAAGCACCTGCGCCGGCTGACGCTTCCGACGGCGTCGCGGCGGCCCTCTGCCACTGCCTGGTGGGGAGCTTCCCCAGGGGCCTGCCGAGTAATGCAGTGGGACGCGCGAGTGGGGCTTACGCTCCTCAGCGAAGGAACGACGACGAGGCGTAGCGGCGCTACGGCGAGGAGGAGAGACGCCCGATCAGGGGCGTATCCCCGCTCGCCCCAACATGAGGGACGACATGAACCTGCATGATCGAGGGTTGGGGCGGCACGGCCCCGTATCCTGCGTTGGGACCCCTGGCCGTAGCTTGGGCTATGGCGTTGTCGCCCCGCCTTGGACTCGGAGCCGTGGCGCGCCCAACGCGGCCCGCTGCATTACTCGGGCAGGCCCCTGAATGATCTCCAGGCTCAAGGGCATCCTGCTCACACGCGAGCCCGAAGGGGTGGAGATCGAGACCCCGGGTGGCGTGGTGTACGAGGTGGAGGTGCCCCTTACGGTTCTCCAGCGACTTCCCACGCCCGGAGGCGCCGTGGAGCTGCGTACGGTCCAGGTGGTCACCGACAGCTCAGTGGCCCTCTACGGCTTCGTCGACGATCTGGAACGGAGGCTCTTCCAGCGGCTGCTCACCGCATCGGGCGTGGGAGGGAAGCTGGCCCTCTCCATGATGAGCGCGTACAACGCTGCCCGACTGGCCCGGGCGCTGGTGGAGAAGGATCTGGCCGCCCTGCAGCAGGTGAGCGGGGTCGGCCGCAAGAAGGCCGAGAAGCTGGTGGTCGAGCTCGCCGACAAGGTGGCCGACCTGGCGGTGAGCGGAGGCTCCGTAGGGGACGCCCCCGCTGGAGCCGGGGCGCAGGAGGCCGTGAAGGCGCTGGTGGCGCTGGGCTATTCCTTCGCGGACGCGGATCACGCCGTCCGCCAGGCCCTCGAGGACGGCGCTTCAGGGGCGACCTCCGACGAGATCATCCGCAAGGCGCTGTCCTACCGCTAGGGGTCGTCGGGATCCGCCGGACCTGCGGCGAAATCTCCAGGCGGTCGCCAGCGTAGGTATGGGCGAGCATGAGCGGATCCGGGTGCCGCCCGGGTTGAAGCTCCGAGTGAAACGCGCCTACATTGGGGAGTAGATCCTCCTGGAAGCACCGATGCGTTACATCCGTCACCTGCCCCTCTTCCTGCTGCTCTTCACGGCGGCGCCCGTCGCCGCCCAGCAGCAGGTGCGCATCCAGGGGCGGGTCATCTCCAACGAAAGCGAGCGGCCCCTGCCCGGTGCCGAGGTCACCCTCCGGCGAAGGGACGGCACATTCCTCAAGAAGCTGGCCGCAGACTCGCTGGGGAAGTTCGAGTTCGTGGTGAGCCGCCAGGCCGG
>JASFRY010000291.1:0-6148 GCA_050114675.1 Gemmatimonadota bacterium
TAGGAGCCGTGTACTCGCATTACCACCTGGAGGACATCTGAGACCGGCACGCGCCACGCGTGGCCAGCCGATCGAGAGGAGGAGGTGCACCATGACCATCCCGACCCTGAACGCGGTCGGCTTCTGCGCCCACTATTCGGAGCAGGGCGACTGGGCGTTCGACTACGCGCTGGAGCTGTCGCGCATGCACGGGATCCAGCTGAACGTGTTCCACTTTCTGGCCGATCCTTACGATCCCGACGCCAGGCCTCCCACTGGACTCTCGCGGGAGGAGTTTGCGGAGCTCGTAATCAAGAAGGAGCGAGAGCTGCGCCTGTACTACGACGAGCGGGCGGGAGACTATCTGGAGGTGGGGTTCAGGCTCTGCGAGGATAACAGCTGGCGAGAATTGCACCGGTGCCTGGTCAAGCGGGAATTCCAGGTCCTCGTTCTCGGATATCCTGTGCTCAACGCCCGCTTCGGACGCAGGCCCCTGGAGGAGTTCGCGGAGGGCTTTGCTTGTCCGGTGGTCCTTGTCGGGCCACACGACCCCCGGCAACTTCATATAAACGCGACTGCTGCCCTCATCAGTGCAAAGCTGGGACTTCCCGACGGAGCCTGGGAACAGATCGAGCAGGTGGCTCACTGAGCCGCGGAGCCACGCCCGATGGATACCAGGCAGGAACCCAAGGGCATGAAGGACATCGGCGAGCTGATCTTCCAGAGCATCAGCGACGGCGTCTTCACCGTCGATGAGAACCGGATCATCACCGCGTTCAACAGGGCCGCGGAAGAGATCACGGGCTTCGAGTCGCGGGAGGCAGTTGGAAAGCACTGCTTCGACATCTTTCGCACCGAGTTCTGTCACTCGCGCTGCCCGCTCAAGGATACGCTCCAGCACCACGACGCCGTGGAGAACGCCCGCGTCTCCATCCTGACCAAGGAGGGGTGCGAGCTGCCTGTCAGTGTGACGACGGCGCTCCTTCGAGACGACGAGGGGAATGTCGTAGGGGGCGTGGAGTTCTTCCGGGACCTCTCCGACCTCGAGGATCTCCACCGGCGGCTGGACGAGCGGAAGGCCCTGGCTGATATCGTGAGCGTGAACCGGGAGATGCAGAAGCTCGTCCAGCTTCTTCCCGACATCGCGAAGTCGGAGTGCAGTGTCCTGATCGAAGGCCCTTCGGGCTCGGGGAAGGAGCTCATCGCCCAGGTCATCCACAACCTCAGCCCCCGGAAATACGGACCCTATATCCGGATCAACTGCGGCGCGCTGCCAGCCAGTCTCCTGGAGTCGGAGTTGTTCGGATACGAGAAGGGCGCGTTCACCGATGCCAAAAGGGACAAGCCCGGCAAGTTCTGCCTGGCGAACGGCGGAACGCTCCTTCTGGACGAGATCAGCGAGATGGATCCCTCACTCCAGGTCAAGCTCCTGCGGGTCCTCAACGACGGGGAGTACCAGCCCCTGGGCTCCACCAGGACGATGCATACGGACGCACGCATTCTCGCCGCTACGAATGCCGACCTGCCCGAGCGCATCGAGAGAGGGGGCTTCCGGGAGGATCTCTACTTCAGGGTCAACGTAGTGGAGGTCCGGATTCCGCCCCTTCGGGACAGACCCGAGGACATCCCCCTCCTCGTGGATCATTTCCTGAGGAAGTTCAGAAAGAAGACGCGCAAGTCCATCGACCGGGTCTCTCCCGAGGCCCTGGCCGCCCTTCGGCGATATCCCTTCCCGGGGAACGTCAGGGAACTCGAGAACGCCATCGAGCACGCCTTCGTCATGTGCCACTCGGACGAGATCCAACCTGCCCACCTTCCCGGGAGCACCACGAGAGCGAGCGCCGCCGCGAACGGCGGGTCACCGGGCTTGCGAAACGAGAAGGAGGTGATCGCCGAGGCCCTTCGGCGGAACCATGGAAACCGCCTGCAGACCGCCAGGGAGTTGGGTGTGCACCGGTCGACGCTCTGGAGAAAAGTGAGGATGTACGGACTGGATGATTAGGGAGGCGTCGTCCTCCCGCATCGGTCCCGGGGGAGGGCACGACACGGCATGGTGGAGCGACTCAGGCCCCCATCCACTCGGAATCCGAGGGAAAGAGGGAGCGCGAGCGAGTTGAACGCAGCCCCTCCGGTGGAGATCCTGCCGGAGCGGTTCGAAGCCGTGGTGCACAGCATCTCCGACGGCGTCATGACGGTGGACCGGGCCTGGCGAATCACCTGCTTCAATCGGGCCGCGGAAGCGATCACCGGGTACCGCCGCTCCGAGGTCCTGGGGCGCTACTGCTACGAGGTGCTGCGTTCCGACCTCTGTTATGAGGCGTGTCCGATCCGGCACACGGTGGAAACCGGAAAGCCGGTGGCCGGCCTGGTCGTGTACATCACGGACACGCAGGGGCAGAAGGTGCCCGTCAGCGTGTCCACGGCGCTTTTCCGTAGCACCAAGGGGCAGCTGATCGGAGGGGTGGAGACCTTCAGGGATCTCCGCCAGATCGAAGCACTCAAGAAGGAAGTCGAAAGGAGCTACACGGCAGGAGATATCGTCAGCCGGAACGCCAGGGTCAGGGATCTTCTGGAGATGCTCCCGGTCGTGGCGGCGAGTGACAGCACCGTCCTGATCAGGGGTGAGACGGGCACGGGCAAGGAGCTGCTGGCCCGCGCGGTCCACGACTTGAGCTCGAGGAAGGACGGGCCTTTCGTTGCCGTCAACTGCGGGTGCTTTCCCGAGACGCTCGTGGACTCCGAGCTGTTCGGATACGAGAAGGGAGCGTTCACCGGTGCCGAGCGGGCCAAAGAGGGTCGGTTCGCACGGGCCCGAGATGGAACGCTGTTCCTGGACGAGGTGGGGAATCTGGCCTTGGCGGTCCAGGGGAAGCTCCTGCGGGTCATGCAGGACGGGACCTACGAGCCGTTGGGCGGCACCCGGACCCTTCGGGCGAATGCCCGTATCGTCGCCGCTACCAATCAAGACCTGGCCGCGATGGTGGAGGAAGGCACGTTTCGGCGGGATCTCTATTACCGCATCAACGTGATCGAGCTCGAGCTACCGCCTCTCCGCGAGCGCTCCGAGGACGTGTTGCCTCTGGTCAGGCACTTCATCAGGCGACTGGCCCTGATTCACGACAGGTCCGTCGAAGGAATCACCCCGGAGGCGCTGAACGTCCTGATGACCCACGACTACCCGGGGAACATCCGGGAGCTGGAGAACATCGTGGAGCACGGCTTCGTCCTGACGCCGGGGCCCCTCATCGGTATCGGGCATCTCCCTCGCTCGCTGGTGGAGAGGAACGGGAGCGCGACGGCCCAGGAGCGTCTGGAGGACTGCGAGCGTCAGGTGATCCTCTTCGCCCTGGAGAGAAACGAGGGGAACCGGGCCGCGACGGCGGAAGAGCTGGGTATCCACAAGTCCACCCTGTACCGGCGGATGCGCCGGCTGGGCCTCCTGCCCTCCACTCCGGCCGAACGGGCTGATGCGGACTGAATGAAGGAGAGCGCCGAAGGGCGCCCCTAGCGTGGTGTCCCGGAAGTTCGTCGACATTCGTGCGCCGCTGCATCCGCCCTGGCTGCGTTGCTCCTCGCTCGAAATAGCGCTGCTATTCCTCGTCGTCGCGCCTTGCCAGGCCGGCGCATCGGCACCCTCGGTGCTGCGACGCACCTCCGGGCCACCACGCTAGCTCCAGATCACCAGCACGGTGGCGCCATCCCGGCTGGTGAACGGCCCGTGATCCGTATGGGGCGGGATGCACCGGTAGGTGCCCGGACTGAGCACCTGGCCCGCCGCCTCGTATTCGCCCTCCAGCACGAGATGCTGCTCGTAGCAGGTGTGGGAGTGAGCCCCCATGCGGAACCCTGGGGGGAGCTTCAACAGGATCGAGCGTACCTCCCCTTCATCCCGGAGGACCTTGATCAAGGTCCCGTTGGGGTATGAGCTCGTCTCGACCCATCCCATCTGGTTGGTATCCAGCGTAATCTCGGGCATGGTCTGCTCTCCTGTCCGGCTGGCCTCCGGCCGAGCAGTGAGTCCCCGAGTCGGGTGGGGCGACCGGGTGGGGTTTGGGCCGGAGTCCGATGTCCCCACTCCATCCGCTGCAAGGGGAGGGCCAGGACGTGGTTTCCCGGTCGACGGCCCTGCCGGACCGGCGAGAGCGCAGAATTGCGACCCGGAGCTCCAGGGAGTCGCACCTTTGCAACCAATGGTGCGGCCGCGGGGTGCGCCGCCTGCGCCACCACGTGGCCGGAGACGCGGTCCTCCGGGCGCTCGATCCACCGAGGACCCGCGTTGGCATGCTTGCTGCCCTGTCGGTCAACGGACCACGTAGCCACGGAGGTGGGTCATGAAGCTGACGAAGGACATCATGCCCGAGTACCCCGACTACTACGAGCCCGAGTATCCGGGCCGCCCGCTGGATTTCGTCAAGGACAAGGACGGAGACGGCTGGCTCTGCGACAAGGGCATCGACAAGAACGGGGACCTCAGGGCACAAGGGTGCTGGCGTTGCGACGAGGTGACCTTCCCCTACGGGGGTAGGTAGTCCCAGGGACCTGCCTCGGCCCCGGTGCCGAGGCAGGTCGGAGGCACTGCGGCGATGGACAGACGGAATCTCCTGAAGACGCTCTGTGCGGCCGGAGCCTCGGGCCTGGTGGGAAGGGATCTGCATGCCCAGGAGAGAGCTCCCACCGCCGAGGCCATGGGGATTCTCGTTGACACGACGATGTGCCTCGGGTGCGGGGCATGCGAGCGAGCTTGCGCGGAGGCCAAGGGTCTGCCACCCCCCGAAGACGACGTCGATCTGTTCGAGGAGCGGACGACCTCACCGGACCGCGTCACGGTGGTGAACGCATACCGGACCGAACGGGGGCGCGTGACGGTCAAAAGGCAGTGCATGCACTGCCTGCAGCCGGCTTGCGGCTCGGCATGCCTGACCGCGGCCATGAAGAAGACCCCCGAGGGGGCGGTCATCTGGCGGGAAGACAAGTGCATGGGCTGCCGGTTCTGCATGATCTCGTGTCCGTTCGATGTGCCGAAGTTCGAGTTCGACAGTCCCAACCCGCAGATCCGCAAGTGCGACATGTGCTTCGGACGGCTCCAGGAGGGCAAGGAGCCGGCGTGCGTGGCCAGCTGCCCGACGGGCGCGTTGATGTTCGGACGGCGAGCGGAGCTCCTGGAGGAGGCGCGGCGAAGGATCTACACCGAGCCCGCCCGCTACGTGCATCACATCTACGGAGAGCACGAGGCAGGTGGCACCAGCTTCCTCTACCTGGCTCCGGTGCCATTCGAGCAGCTGGGTTTCCCCACCCATCTGGAGGCGACCGCGTATCCGGTGCATACCCGGGAGTTCCTCTACGCAGTACCGCTGGTCCTGACGGTGCTGCCGCCGTTCCTGCTCGCCATGGCCAAGGCACGCCGCAGCGGGCCGGCAGACGAAAGCCAAGAGCCCAGGACCGGATAAGATGAACGCGAGAGAGACACGTGCCACACGGCTGAGCAGCGAATTCCGACGGTTTGTGGGCTTTGTGATCCATGAGCTCAAGCCGAAGGGGAGGATGCTCACGACCTTCAACGTGGTCACTGCCTCGCTCATGGTGGTGGGCGCCGTCCTGTTGGCGATCCGGTTCACGTTGGGCCTGGGCTCGATCACCAACCTGGATCAGCGGTTCCCCTGGGGTCTCTGGATCGGATTCGATGTGATCACGGGCGTAGCGTTCGCAGGCGGCGCGTACGTGCTCACCTTCATGGTCTACATCCTGGGACAGGAGAAGTACCGCCCCATCGTGCGGGCCACGGTCCTGAACGGGTTCCTCGCGTACGTCTTCTATGCCGGAGCGCTGCTGCTGGACCTCGGACGTCCCTGGAAGGTGATCAACCCCATCATCGGCAATTCTTTCGGCGTGAGCTCCGTGCTCTTCCTGGTGGCCTGGCATTTCCTGCTGTACATGACCGCCGAGTTCATCGAGTTCTCTCCCGCCGTGGCCGAGTGGCTCGGCTGGCGCAGGGTGCGCAAGGCGCTCGGAGGCCTGACCCTGGGGGCCGTGATCTTCGGGATCACCCTCTCGACACTCCATCAGTCGGGTTTGGGGGCGCTTTATCTCATGGCGCGAGACAAGATCCACCCGCTCTGGTACTCGGAGTTCATCCCCTTCCTTTTCCTCGTCTCAAGCATCTTCGCCGGGC
>JASFRY010000292.1:0-6148 GCA_050114675.1 Gemmatimonadota bacterium
CCGTGGGTGTGCCCCTCGCCATCGTCGGCTTCGCCTACCTGGTCCTGGTGGCCCCCCGCTTCCTTCCCGACCATGCCGAGCTGGATCCGGAGGTCGGACTCCATGCCGAGGAGAGGGGTGGAGGCGAGGGGAATGTCATGGAGATCGTGATCCCGGAGGGCTCCGTGCTGGCCGACGACACGGTGGAGCACGCCAACTTCCAGGGTCGTTACGGGGCCAGGGTGGTGTCCGTCATCCGCCACGGAACCGAGATCGCAGGGGACCCCGAAGGGGTGGTGCTCCACCGGGGTGACACCCTCTTTCTGGAGGGGCACCAGGGGTTCGCCGACGCCTTCCGGGAGGAGAAGGACTTCCTGATGGTGGGTGAGGAGGCCATGGGAGCGGGGGCAGCGCCGGGGCCCCTCTGGCGTCCCTCGGCGGCCAAGGCCGGCCTCCTCATCCTGGCCCTGGTGGTGGCGGCGGCCACCACCGGCATCCTGCACATCTCCGTGGCGGCCCTCCTGGGCGCCGTGGCCATGGTGGCGCTCAAGCTCGTCACCCCCACCGAGGCCCGACGCTCCGTGGACTGGTCCGTCCTCATCGTCATCGGGGCCGCCATCGGGTTGGGCCACGCCCTGGAGACCACGGGCGCCGCCGTCTGGCTAGGGAAGGGGATCGTCGCCCTGGGCGCGCCCTTCGGGGGTCTCGGGATCCTGGCGACCGTCCTTTTCGCCTGCATGTTCTTCACCCTCACCATCACCAACACCGCCGCCGTGGCCCTGATCTTCCCGGTGGCCCTCTCCGCCGCTACCTCCCAGGGGTTGGAGATCCGCCCCTTCGTGATCGCCATCACGGTGGGCGCATCGCTGGCCTTCGCCACGCCGCTGGGGTACCAGACCAATCTCATGGTCTACGGCCCCGGCGGCTATCGCTTCGGTGACTTCGTGCGAGCGGGGCTCCCCCTTCAGATCCTCCTGGCCGTCCTCTCCGTGATCCTCATCCCCCTGATCTGGCCGTTGAGCTGAAGGGCCGGTCGGTGGCGCTCAGTCAGCGCAGATCGGAGGTCGAGCTCGACGGGGTCGAGGTGGCAGGTAGGCTCGGAGCTCCTTCTCCACCCACCATGGGACGCAACAAGATCGGCTTCAACGGTCTTGGCGAGACCGCTCCTCAGGAGGGGTGCGTGCAGCGTCCCGGACCCCGGCCACGAGATGGACAGCAGGGGCTCAGGGCAACGATTTCGCGAAGAGCGCCGCAGGTGCCGAGTGACGGTATTGAGGCTTTGGACAGGCGGCGGGCGAAGCCCGCTGACCGTGCTGATCCGTGCGGGCCCCCTGCGACTGGTCATCGACCGTCATGATGACGGGCTTGCTCATGCGTCTCCCCGTTCCCCGGGCGGTCCTTCCGCCGGACCCGCGTCGATGGGCAGGCGGACGGTGAACTTCGTGCTCCCCGGTCTCGACATCACGTTGATCTCTCCCGCGTGTCTCTGGACGACGATGTTGCGGCTGATGTTCAGGCCGAGGCCGGTACCCTCGCCCGGCGCCTTGGTGGTGAAGAACGGGTCGAACACTTTGGTACGGATCTCCTCGGGGATACCCGGTCCGTCGTCCTCGAACTCGGCGACCACCCACGCCTCCTCGGCGCGGACGCTGATGGTCAGAGTGCCCTTTCCCTCCATGGCGTCGATCGCGTTGTCGACCAGGTTGGTCCACACCTGGTTCAGCTCGCCGACGTACGCCTGGATGGCGGGCAGATCGTCGGCGTATTCCCGATGGACCGTCACACCTGTCTTCAGCTTGCTGTGGAGGATGACCAGCGTGTTGTCGATCCCTTCGCGCACGTCCACCGACTGGACCGGCGCCCGATCCAGGTGGGTGTAGGTCTTGAGCGCCCTGACGACCTCGATGATGCGACCCGTTCCGATCCCGATCTCGTCCACGAGGGTGAAGATCGTGTACGTCCGGGCGAGCCAATCGACGAGCAGCCCGAGCTGCCCCTCTGGAAAGATGCGCGCCAGCTCCTCCAACTCCTCCACGCCATGGGCGAGACCGACGAGCGCAGGCACCAGCTCACCGGTCAACCCGATCCCACGGCCCTCCAGCCAGCCCTCGACGACGGCCTCCCGATCGCTGCGGGCCAGAGCCGAGAGCTCGAGCGGCTTCCGGGCGCCCTCCCATGCCACCCGGTACAGATCCATGAGCCTGTCGAGCTGAGCCTCGTCCATTCGCTCGGCGCCCAGCCTCAGTCGGACATCCTGGAGCTGCTCCAGGTTCGCCTGCAGCTGGGCGGCCGCGCGTTGAGAGGCCGCGGCGGGGTTGTTCAGCTCGTGGGCCAGGCCCGCGCTGAGCTTGCCCAGTGAGGCCATCTTCTCCTGCACGATGAGCTGGTCCCGCGCGTCGTGAAGCTGATGCAGCGTCTCCTCGAGCACCTCGTTCTTCCGCCTCAGCTCCTCCGTCTTGTCGCGCAGCGCCTGCTCGCTCGCGCGGAGCGCCGCCTCCGCGCGCTTGCGTTCGCCGATATCACGGATGATGCCCGTGTAGTAGCGCTCGTCGCGCACCGTCCAAGTGGACAGGGACAGCTCGATGGGCACCTCCCCACCGTCCTTCGTGCGGGCGAAGAGCTCCACGGTCCGGCCGATGGCCCGGGCTTCGCCCGTGGCCGTGAAGCGGGCCATTCCGGTGCGATGGGCTTCGTGGAATCGCTCTGGAATAATCAGCTCGAGGCGCTGCCCCACGGCCTCTTCTTCGGTGTACCCGAGGATTCGGGTGGCCGCCCGATTCCAGCTCACGACCACCCCGGTGTGATCGGCCGAAATGATTGCGTCGATCGCCGACTCGGTGACGGAGCGGAACTTCTGCTCGGCCTGCTTGCGCTCGCTGATGTCGCGGATGATGCCCGTGTAGTAGCGCTCGTCGTCCAGGAACCACGTAGCCAGCGACAGCTCGACCGGAAACTCGGTTCCGTCCTTCCGCAGCGCCGCGAGCTCGACCGTCTTGCCGATCACGTGGCTGGGCCCACCCGAGGTCACCCTGCGAATGCCTTCCTGGTGTTGCCGGCGGAAGCGTTCCGGGATGATCAGCTCGATCGGTTGGCCGATCACCTCGGATTCGGGGAATCCGAACAACGCCGTCGCCGCGGAGTTCCAGGACCGGATCCTGCCATCTGCGTCGCCCGAGATGATCGCGTCGATCGCCGACTCCATGACCGAGCGGAACTTCGCCTCCGACTCTCGGAGGGCAGCTCGCACCTTCGATACGGTGACCTGGCGCTCGATCCGCGCCAGCACCTCACGCGTGTCGAAGGGCTTGACGATGAGGTCGTCACCGGACTCGAGGCCCCGGACGCGCGCTTCCACATCCTCCAATGCGGTCATGAAGATGACCGGAGTGTCTCGGGCGGCCTGACTCCGCTTCAACTCTTGAAGGAGGTCGAACGGGTCGGCATCCACCAAGTGCGCGTCGAGCAGAACCAGATCGGGCCCCGCAGACACGATGGCCCTCAGAGTCTCCTCGTCCCCAGGGGCGCCATGGACCCGGTAACCGGCTCCACCGAGAAGCTCTCGAAGCGTGTCGACGCTACTGGTGTCGTCGTCGACAACAAAGACAACGCCACTTTCGGGCACGTCTCTCACCCCTTTCCCTGGCCCGCCCGCCACTCCAGCACTCCCGGCTCCCGCCGCTCGACGTCCTCGTCGAGGAACATGGCGTGGGGTGGTCCGCCCTCCCCGGCCTTGTAGGACGTGGTCTGCGGCTCGATCTCGATGAGCACCGCCGTCGTCGTGATCGGCTCCAGGTTCACCTGGCTCCAGTGGACGGTTAGGTGATTGAAAGACCCTCTTGGGCCGAGGGGCATGGTAGACTGCGGGTTCAGGAGGGGCAAGCGGTGAAAGCTCTCTGCGGTCGGGGCGAGGGGTGAAGGTCCGAGCCGCCGTTGCGAACTTCAGCCGCGACCCGCTGCAACGTGCCTATTCGAGCGGCAGCAGCCAGAACTGCGAGCGGTAGTCCCAGACGGTGTAGGCCAGGGTCGATCCGTCGGGAGACCAGGCGGGCTGGCTCTTGTCGACCGGGTCAGAGGTCACCTGTGTGACCGGACCGCCACCCACCGGCATGCGGAAGACCTGGAAGTGTCCATCCGGCGCCGGGGCGATGAAGGCCACCTCACGCCCGTTCCTTCGCACGGCGAGGCCCGGGTAGTCGTGCTCACTGTCGAACCTGTGGAAGACCCGCGCGGTCCCGCCTGTTGCCGAAACCGTGAACAGTGCCTGTCGGCCAGGCCCTTCCTTGCCG
This sequence comes from Gemmatimonadota bacterium, assembly GCA_050114675.1. Taxonomy (GTDB): domain Bacteria; phylum Gemmatimonadota; class Gemmatimonadetes; order Longimicrobiales; family Gaopeijiaceae; genus SZUA-318. The sequence continues at coordinate 4,266 of JASFRY010000292.1, forward strand.
ATCGCGACTACAGTGCGGCTGTCCGGCAACCACTCTGCGTGGGTCACCGCGGCCTGGAGACCGTCGACGGCAACCTCGGTGAGGTCGGTGGTGACCTCCCCACTCTCCTGATCGACCCCGATGGTGAACATCACGTCCGTGCCCGTGGCCGGGCTCTCACCGGTGAACAGCACCGTCCGGCCGTCCGGCGACCATCTCGGCCAGCCGACTTCGGCTCCACGGCCCAGGCGGGTGAGTCGGCGATCGGGGGCGGACCCGTCTCGCGGGCGGAGCCAGATATCGTCGGAGCCCGCGCGGTGAGAGTGGAGAGCAATCCAGCGGCCGTTGGGAGACCAGTCCATGGCCTGGTCCTCCGACCGCGAATGAGCGACGACTTCGAGTGGCTCGGACGCCGCCCCATGCCCCGCTCCGGAGCGGATGATGCCGATGTCCTGGGCGATGTCCGGATAGTTCACGTCGTCAAGCTGACGACGCCACGTGCCGAAGGTGAACCCTACGAGGGTTCCGTCCGGGCTGTAGCTGGGCGTCTCCGACTGAAAGAGCGTGAGCTGGCGGTGGGCACCGCTTGCGATGTCCACCTCGGCCAGGAACGTGCGGTAGCTCTGGCTACGGAACAGGATTCGGTCACCGGTGGCGGTGACGGACGGCCCGTAGGTGTCGCGCGCGAAGCCTGCCAGGCGCTTCACAGAGTCGGACGCCACATCGGCCGACATCAGGTCGACCATGCCCGTCCCGTCGGGCGCCGCGAAGTACACGGTCGCACCCGACGGGTCGAACACGACCGGCCCGACGACGTCGAGATCCGGCCGAAGAACGACGGCCGATCCGGCACAAGGAAGGTGCAGGCGATCGTGCCCCCGGCCTCGGATGATGCAGGCCACCTCGCCCCCCGGAGTGAACGCCGGCCACAGCACGCGGTCCTCGCCCAGCTCGGTGACCTCCGCGTGCTCCCCGGTGCGGTCGACCTGCCAAAGCTCCCATCCGGCTTCCGTGGATGCGATCCCTGCGACCGAGGACCCGTCCCACGAGGCGGCGAGACTCGCGAGCTGGTCGAGCGCGATCTCGCGACCGGAGCCCTCAGCCGTCACGGTGGGACGGTCCCAGAGCGGAGCGCGAGCCGCAGTATCCACATCGTAAAGCCACCAGCGAACCGCTCCCGCGCGATCCTCGGCCAGGAACGAATGGTCGTCGAGCCAGGCCAGATGTCGCACCTGACCATCGGCTCGCGGCATGGTCCGGCTCGCGCCACCGCCCACCGGCACGACCCGAACGTCCCGGCCCTCGGCGTAGGCGATCAGCGACCCGTCTGGAGAGAGCGCCCCCACGGGATCGCGATAGCCGACGATGCCCCGTTGGCGCGCCGTGGCGACCCATGACATCTCGGTCGTGGGTCCGCTTCCGTCCTCGGAAGCCGGCGCGCGGGCGGTCAGGGTGCACGCGGAGAGGGCCGCAGTGATCGCCACGGCCAGCGCCGTCCGGGTACGGGGGCGAGAGGGGCTCGGATCGTCGGTCCAGCAGTACCTGCCCGAGCGTGAGAGTATGTCCGCCTCGGTCATCGTGATCCTCCGTACATGGACACCATCGGCGAACCAAGAGGATAAGAAGTCCGAGCGCCGTGTCGACCCGAAGGCAAAATGTGCCGCGGGTCAAGAAAGGAACAATCAGCGATGTATGAGGCGAGCGGCCGGGCCGCTGGCCAACCCCACACCGGTTCGACTCCCGCCGCCTCCACTCGGCCCGAGTGGGCCGATCGCACCAGAGCAGCGGAGTGGGCGGATACAATCCAGAGAGGGGGATCGTCTGATTCCGCCAATGTGCCGGGCCCGCGCGGGAAGCGGCAAGCGATGTGCGCAACGCGGGGCCCACCCGGCCGTCTGCCGGGT
>JASFRY010000293.1:0-6116 GCA_050114675.1 Gemmatimonadota bacterium
ACAACATCGACTTCCAACGGCTGGTGGAGGCTCGCTCCGATACGGCGGACCTGGTCATGATGGGCTTCACCGACGCCCGGCTGGAACGGAAGGGCGAGGAGCTCTTCCGCCGGTTCGCTGCGCTGCGTGACGTGCTCTTCGTGTCCGCCGAGGAGACCATCTTCATCGACTGAGCAGGTCGGTGGACCTTTCCGTGGGGATCCGCGCCGAAGCGGTCCCGATCGGCTAACCGCCCAGATACCGCGCCGGGATCGGGTTTCCCGGCCGCTCCGAATCCCACATGATGGACACGATCCACCAGCGGGTGCCGTCGTTCAGGAGCTGGAAGGAGTTGATCCCTCGCTGGAAGGGCTGGGCGTCGTCGGGGCTCCGGCGGGACTCGTAGGTGCTGAAGCGGTGGGCGATCTGCCCGAAGGCCTCGGTCACCTGAGCCACCTCCTGCTCGAAGAAGCCGTTGCGCTTCAGCATGGGGCCGCTGCCCTCCACGTAGTCCTCCGGCGTCATGACGCGGTGCCGCACCTGTCCCTCGGCCGTCATTCCCACCGGGATCAGCCGGGCGCCGGGGATGAAGAGGGACCGCCACCGGTCCCAGTCCCGGTCCTCGCCGGCACCGCCGGAGATGACGTCGTACACGGCCGCGACGATGGCGTCCGGAGATGCCACGTCGGAGGGGCGAGCCTCCTGGGCGGCCAGCCGCGGGGCGGCGACGCCCAGCAGGAGGGCGAGGGGGAGGAGAAAGGTCTTCATGGTATCCTCGGGTCGTGGGTGTCGGAGAAAGCGTAGGGCGGGACGCCGTGGGCCACCAGATGGGTTGCCTCGGCCGGCGGCGTCCAGGCACATTGGAGAGTCGCCCCGAAGAAGGAGGAGTCCGACGAACGCTGAGCGTCCGCCCCCGGGTGACCCTCCCCCCTCGGACCGGCACGAGGAGCCCTCGGCCGGCCAGGCTCCCGATTTCTTCGGTGAGCTGAAGCGCCGGAAGGTGTACCGTGTCGGCGCCGCCTATCTGGCGGTCGTCTTCGGGGCTCTTCAGGCCGCGGACCTGGTCTTCCCGGCACTGGGCCTGGGCTCGCGGGCATTCAACGCCCTGGTCCTGACCAGCCTGCTGGGCTTCCCCCTCGCCGTGGCCCTGGCCTGGATGTTCGATATCACGGCGTCGGGGATCCGCCGGACCGCTCCGACGGACGCGGTCGGGGCGGCGATCGCGCCCGCCGGTGGCTGGGTGCGGCTCCACGCGGCTCTGGTGGGCGCCGGATTCGTCGCGGTTCTCTGGTTCGGCGTCCACCTGTGGCGGGGCCCCGCCTCCCAGGGGGAAGGCGTGGTGGCCCCCGCTTCGGTCCCGGTGCTGGCGGTCCTCCCCTTCCAGGACCTGTCCCCCGAGGGCGACCAGGCCTACTTCGCCGACGGTCTCCATGAGGAGGTCCTGCACCAGCTGGCGGTGGTGCGGGGCCTGCGCCTGATCTCGCGGACCTCGGTGCTGCACTTCCGGAACAGCTCCGCCACGATCCCTGCCATCGCCGATTCCCTGGGGGCGCGCTACGTGCTGGAAGGGAGCGTCCGGATGGCGGCGGACAGCGTGCGCGTCACGGTCCAGCTCATCGACGCAGAGGTGGACGCGCACCTCTGGTCCGAGTCGTTCGACCGCGCCCTCTCCCTGGAGGGCCTGTTCGATCTCCAGCGAACGCTGGCCATGCGCCTGAGCCGGTCTCTGGTAGGCACCCTGTCGACGGGGACGGCGGAGCGGTTGGGAAGCGCGCCCACCACGAGCCTGGAGGCGTACAACGCCTTCCTCAGGGGCCTGCACCACTGGAACAACTTCACGCGCCCGAGCATGAAGGCGGCGGCCGACGACTTCCGGGAGGCCATCGCCCTGGACCCCGAGTTCGGGCGCGCCCACGGCATGCTGGCCATGGTGTACGTGGTGCAGAACAACCTGGGCATGGGACGGAGCGAAGACCTCTTCCCCCTCGTCCGGAAGCACGCCGATCTGGCCATCCGGTATGCGCCCGAAGACCCTCAAAGCCACATGGCCCTCAGCACGGTCCGGTACACGCTGGAGCGGGACTGGATGGAGGCGCGGAATGAGATCGAGCATACCCTCGAGCTCGACCCGGGCTTCTCCCAAGGCCGCTGGGCCATGGCCGAATGGTATGGCATCGTAGCCGGAGAGACCGAGCGCGCCCTGGAGACCGTGGACGAAGTCCTCCGCATCGATCCCTTCTCCGCCACCGCAGGGGTCATGCGGGCTTCGATCCTCCACTTCGGCCGACGGTACGGGGAAGCCGCCGAGGAGTATCGGAGGCTGCGAGACCTGGACCCGGGCAATCCCGTCAACACCATGAACCTGGTGTCGAACCTGGCGCTGTCGGGACGGGTGGACGAGGCCCGGGCGATCCTGGACGAGGCCCTTCCCCGCGTCCGCCACAGCTACGGCCCCACGCTGGCGGTGCACCTGGCCAGGGTGGGAGAGGGGGACCTGGCGGCAGAGGTGAGGACGGAGGCCGAGGCGCGGCGAGCCTCCGGAGCCTCCATCCCGGCGTATGCGTTGGCCGCGGCGGCCGTCGCTGTGGGGGATAGGGAAGGGGCCCTGACCTGGTTGGAGCGGTCCTTCGCCGACGAGGGGGGCATCTACACCCTGCGCGATCCCCTGTGGGACCCCCTCCGCGACGACCCGCGCTTCCAGGCGCTCTGGGACCGGGTGGACCTTCCGGGCGAGCCCCCGCCGGCGGCGCCCGGTTGATCCCCACCCGCTCCGTCGGGTATCCTTTCGGCTGAGGACCCGCGACGAGTCTCCGGGGGGGCGTGTGCCCGCCCGCCGCGCCCCGCACCCATCGACCCCCATGGCCGGCTCCGACGACACCCCACTCATGCAGCAATGGCGGGAGGCCAAGTCCCGCCACCGCGACGCGCTGCTCTTCTTCCGGGTGGGCGACTTCTACGAGCTCTTCCACGCCGACGCGGAGGAGGGCGCGCGCCTCCTGGGGCTGACGTTGACGTCCCGCAACAACGGGGCGGCGGCCCGGGTGCCCCTGGCCGGGGTGCCCGCCAAGGCGCTGGACGAGTACCTGGCCCGCCTGGTGAAGCTGGGCCGTCGGGTGGCGATCTGCGACCAGGTCGAGGACCCGGCGCTGGCCAAGGGGATCGTGAAGCGGGAGGTCACCGAGACGGTCACCCCCGGCACGGTGCTCGCCGACACCCTCCTGTCGGAGCGGAAGAACAACTTCCTCGTGTGCCTCGTGCCCGACGGAGACGAGGGGTTCGGTCTCGCGGCGCTGGACGTGTCCACCGGGGAGATGGTGGCACAACGCGTACCGGGGCCCGAGCTGGGAGACGAGCTGGGCCGGCTGGAGCCGTCCGAGCTGCTGCTGCCCCGGGTGCTGGAGGAAGCGGGTGTGCTCCCCCAGGGGCAGGGTGCTCCGGCGCGGACGTTCCGGGACGACTGGATGTTCGAAGCCGACGTCTGCACCGACGAGCTGTTGCGCGTCTATGCCGTCCAGTCGCTGGAGGGGTTCGGCTTCCAGAGCACGGACACGCCGCTGGTCCGGGCCTCGGGGGCCCTGGTGCAGTACCTCCACGAGATCCGGCCGTCGGGCGTGAGCCATCTGCGCCCGGTGCGGATCCGCCGGCCGGGCCGGGTGATGCTCCTGGACGAGATGACCCGCCGGAACCTGGAGCTGGTAGAGCCCCTCCGGACCGGCGCCGAGGGCGGGACCCTCCTGGCGGTGATGGACGAGACCGTTACGGCCATGGGCGCCAGGCTCCTCCGGCGTTGGCTCCTGGAGCCCCTGGTGGTTCCCGAGGATATCTGGCAGCGCCAGGAGGCGGTGGCGGAGCTCCATGAGGACGTGAGTCTCCGCGACGGGCTGCGGGAGGCGCTGCGGGGCGTGAGCGACCTGCAGCGCATCGCAGGGAAGGTGGGCACCGGCCGTGTGGCTCCCCGTGACCTCCTGGGCCTTCGTCGGTCCCTCGAGCGGCTGCCTGCCGTACGCGAAGCGGGGAGCCGAGCTTCGACGGCGCTCATCGGCGAGTCGGCTGCCGAGCTGGACTGCCTGGAGGACCTGGCCGACCTGCTGGAGCGTGCCGTGGCGGAGGATCCCCCCGCCACGCTCCAGGAAGGCGGGGTGATCCGGGACGGGTGGTCCGCAGAGCTGGACGACCTGCGGCACGTGCGCGACGGCGCGGTGGACTTCATCGCCCGGCTCCAGACCCGGGAGCGGCAGCGCACCGGCATCGGCTCGCTCAAGGTGGGGTTCAACAAGGTCTTCGGGTACTACCTGGAAGTGACCAAGACGCACCTGGAGAAGGTGCCCGACGACTACGTGCGGAAGCAGACCCTGGCCAACGCCGAGCGGTATTTCACCCCCGAGCTCAAGGAGTGGGAGGAAAAGGTCTTCGGAGCGGAGGACCGCATCGCGCAGCTGGAGACCGAGCTCTTCGCCGAGGTGCGGGCCCGGGTGGCGGGGGAAGTCAAGCGGCTCCAGGAGACGGGCGCCCGGGTGGCCGCCGTGGACGTCCTCGCCACGATGGCCCGGGTCGCGGAGCGCAGGGGGTACGTCCGTCCCGAGGTGCACACCGGCTCGGAGCTGCGGATCCGGGCGGGGCGCCACCCGGTGGTGGAGACCATGATGCCCCGGGAGGAGTTCATCCCCAACGACCTGGTGCTGGACGACGACGGGTGGATCGTCATCCTCACGGGGCCCAACATGGCCGGGAAGAGCACGGTCCTGCGCCAGGCGGGACTGATCCAGCTCCTGGCGCAGATGGGATCCTTCGTGCCCGCCGACGAGGCCCGCCTTCCCGTGCTGGACCGCATCTTCACGCGCGTGGGGGCGTCGGACAATCTGGCCCGCGGCCAATCCACCTTCATGGTGGAGATGAGCGAGACGGCGGCCATCGTCCACGGCGCCACCGACCGGTCTCTGGTGCTCCTGGACGAGATCGGGCGCGGGACGTCTACCTACGACGGGGTTTCCATCGCCTGGGCCGTGACCGAGCACATCCACGAACGCCTCGGAGCCAAGACCATCTTCGCCACCCACTACCACGAGCTGACCCAGCTCGGAGATCTCCTTCCCGGCGTCAAGAACATGAACGTGGCGGTGCGGGAGGTCGGGGACGAGGTGGTGTTCCTTCGCCGCCTGGTGGATGGGGGTGCCGACCGCTCCTACGGCATCCAGGTGGCGCGTCTCGCCGGCCTGCCCGAGGGCGTCGTGGCACGGGCCCGGGAACTTTTGGCCGAGTTGGAAGGAACACATAGCCACGGAGGAGAAGGCCTCGGACGTCACGGTGCGCACCGTCCCCGCTCGGAGGCGCCTCCGGATCAGCTTTCCATCTTTCAGGTCGAGCATCCCGTGGTGAGCCGTCTGCGCGCCCTCGATCCCGACGGCCTCACGCCCCGGGAGGCTCTGGATCTCCTCTACGAGTTGGGGAGAGAGGTCAAGGACGAAGCTTGAGACGGTTCATCCTGCGCAGGGAGCTCCATCACGTCGTGATCGGCGCCGTCCTGCTCGCGGCTGCCCTCACGTGGAGCTGTGGGGGAGAGGGAGAGGTCGAGCAGCCCGCGCCGCTCTACGGGGACATCCCCATCGACTACCCCATCCAGCTCTGGGACCAGGACATGGAGGGGGAGACGCTCCTTCGGGTCCGGGTCACGGACACGGGCACGGTGGACAGCGTCGAGGTGCTGAATTCGTCCGGGCAAGAGGCCTTCGATTCCGCCGCGGTCGTCGGCGTCAAGGAGCTGCGGTTCCGTCCCGCTCGCCGGAGGGGAAAGCGCATCGAGGTGTGGGCCAAGGTGCCGGTGCACTTCTCCAAGCGCCCCCGGCCCGACACCCTGGGCGTGCTCTTCTAGCGGGTCGCTGAAGAAGGGGAGTACTCCGCGGGACGGCGTTCCGTGGTTCAGTCCGGCGGCGGGGCCACCACCCCCACAGGCGTGACCAGCCCCGTGATCCCCACGGACCAGGTGGCCCGGCTGCCCGGCTCCAGCGAGAAATACTCCGAGCTCCCCTGGTGCGTCCGGCCGCTGGACAGGGCCACCAGCCTCAGCCAGCAGTTGGGGGGCACGAAGGAGTCGGGAATGGTCAGGGTCCTCGACGCATTCCCCGGCACGACGCCGAGGC
>JASFRY010000294.1:0-6113 GCA_050114675.1 Gemmatimonadota bacterium
ACGAGCCCAGCCGCTCCGGGAGCCACCATGTCAGCACCGGTCCGACCCGTCCCCCTCCTCCTCCTCGTCGCAACGGTAGCGATCGCGGAAGCCGGATGCGGTGGCCCCGAGGAAAGAGCCGACCGGGCGCCGGGAGAGGCTCCGGAGGCCACTGCGGAACGGACCCCTACGGCCCCTCCCGAGTGCGAGCAGGAAGGATATCCCTGTACCTGGGACCAGGTGGATCCGGAGGTCACGCGGCGAATCTACGAGATGTTCCACCCGGCTCTGGACCTGATGTACCAGGAGTCGCCGACGGCGCTCTGGGACTGGCTCCAGGCCCGCCCCGACCTGGCCGATGCCGGGGTGGAGGGCGACACCACCGCGGTCTGGTTCCGTCTGGAGGGAGGCCGCCCGGTCTACGTCTTCGGGCCCCTTTCACCGGGGCACGATCCGTCCTCGGCGGAAGTCGCTCCCGGGGACGCCCCCGGAGCCTCGTCCGCGGCCTCCCCCCACGGGGTAGAAGGCGGTCCCCTCCTGGCCGACCTCGCCGGACCCCTTCGAGCCGCGCTGAGGACGGCGGCGGACCTTGCGGCCTACCGGCGTTCGGCCGCAGAGCTCGGCGCCCCCGCACCCGTCCACGTCACGGGCCGGGACCGGAACCAGGACACCAGGGTGAACCAGCGCGACCAGCGTCGCGCCCTGGTGATGGACCCCCTCTACTTCGAGTTCTGCTACCACTCCATCGAGGACCGCTTCGACTCCGTCGACGAGAAGAAGGAACACGTCGACGCCATCACGAAGATCTGCCACGGTGAGGCGAGCCCATCCACCCTCGGTCTGTCCTCCGCCGACGTCTACGGCCACGGTGCCCGCGTGGCCGCAGCCTTGGAGGCGACGCCGGCCTACCGAGGGAACGTCGTCCTCCTCCTGGACGAGGCCGCGGGCCACGAGGTGATCAGTACGTGGAGCCAATACGACGTGATCCACCTCACGACCCACGGGGCTCCGAACCTGTGGGCCTTCGGTCGTCTCTTCCCACCACCGGATGGAGACAATTGGCAACCGCCGGACCCTCCCTTCCCCACCGCGGTCCCCGTGTGGTCGCAGGCGGGCCGGTACGGCCCGAAGCGGGGAGCCTGGGCGGCGGACCTCACCTATGTGGCGAGCGTTCTTCCCCAGGGAATGGATCACACCTTCCTCTTCGCTGCCGCCTGCAGGTCTCAGATTCCCGAGGGAGGTGCTTCCACCTCCGAGCTGGTGCAGTACCTGGCCGGATCCAGCTCGGGGGTCCTGGGGTGGCGGGTCAATATCGAATACGACATCAGCGCCTTCCTGGCGGGCCAGCTCTACGACCTCCTGGGCCGCGGCTGGACCGTCCGACAGGGCCTGGACTCTCTCCGACTCCGAAGGCAGGAGTTCCTCAACGGATCACCTGGAACTGATCAGGCCCTCCTTTCCGTCGACGACCTCGACTACCAGGGGAAGGACCTGCGCATCTTCGAGATCCCGACATTGGTGAAGCCGGCTCCGGATATTCCCGGGCAGCCCGCCGTCCCCCTGGAGGACGGAGATCCACTCGCCCTTCCGGTGGTCTCAGGCATCCCCGGCGACGACCGGGCTGATTCCCTCACGGTGGGGGTCGAGGTGGTGGCCATCACCGAGGAGCAGGCGAGCGAAACCTCCGTTCACCTGGAGTTGGACGGCGCCTCCATCGGCGAGCCCCAGTCGCTCTCGGACGAGGCGAAGGTGGGGGACAACCGATACCGGATCCGCTTCGACGGGGTCCCTGCAGGCCTGGATTTCAAGATCGACACCGATTACGAGCTGGAGGCCATCGTGGCCCTTCCGGAGGGCGGTGAGAGCCGCGGTGCGGTACGCCTCCGTGACCGAGGTGGCTGCTTCTGGCGCGTGTCATTCTCGGGCGCCCGTAACGGAGAGAACGAGGGCTTCCGGGTGATGCATATCTACGACGGAGGAGGGCCGGTGTACCCAGGGGCGAATGGTGCCCCTCCCCGGGAGACGCAGCAAATCGGGGGGGCTCTATACAACGTCGTGGGGTTCGACATCAGCTTCGGAGACCGGCCCCTGAGGGTCGGGACCACCGGCACCTTCGTGGGCGGGGCGGGGGACGACGACCTCAGTCGCCTCAGCCTGAAGTTCCCCGACGTCGACTTCGCCTGGGAGAACGAGATGACCGGGGAGCGCCGCCCCTTCACCGTGGACATCACCGTGAACGAGGAAGACCGGCTCGCCGGAACCTTCCGGGGAAGTCTCCTGAACGTCCCGTGGCGCAACCCGGGGGGCTACGGCCGTCCCACCGTGGACCACGGGGACATCGACCTGGAGGGGGAGTTCCAATGGCGCCCTCAATGCCGCCAGGAAGAGGGGTAGGGGTTCCCGGCCTCGGTTTGCCCCCTCCCCTCGGTCAGGCTCCAGGGTTCCTTCCGTTGGCCTCACGACTCGAGGTGGCGGCACCGTCCGGAATTCCGCGTTCTAACCCACGAGCCCCTCAAACGGAGAGACCCATGCGTTCATCCCGACGGTCCATTCCACTGTTTCCCCTTCCCTTGCTCCTCTCCCTGGCCGCCTGCGGAGGGGCCGACGCGTCGGCGGCGTCCGAGGCCTTGCCCCTGATGGATCCGGCGGCGGACGCGCCCGGAGCCCCCGCCGAACCCAGTGTCCTGGGCACCCTCGAAGCCAGGTTCGACGGCCGGCCCGTGAAGTTCTACATCGTCGCCGGTGAGATCCGTGGACAACCGTACGCCAGCGCGGCATGGCACGAGCCCGGCGAAGGCCGACTCCTGGTGACCGTCGGCGGATTCGACACGCCGGATCCGCCCCTGGACACCTTCCAGCAGGGAGGGGAAGGGGGCCCGCCGCCCTCCCTGGGAGACTACGACGGACCGCTTCTCAACCTCGTTCTGGATCTGCCGGCGGACCCGAAGCCGTTCTCCGTCTCCCTCCCCGACGACGCCACCTCCACCACCGTCCTCTATCTCCCCACGGCCTCCGTCGACGGCTCGGGGCCGATGTACTTCCTCACGTCGGGAACGATGGACGTGGCGGAGGTGGCGCGAGCCGGTGGGCGGGTGCGAGCCCGGGGCACCTTCTCCGGGACCCTCCAGGGCCCCGGGGCGGACGCGGCCATCGAGGTCACGGAGGGTCGGTTCACGATGGAGAACGTGCCCAGCGTGGAGGAGATCACCCCCCGCTCTGGGTGAGAGGGAGAAGGCGGGAGACGCCCTTGGGAATCATACTCTCTAGCTAATCTAGCTAGGCTCTCCTATCTTTGGACCCATGAAGATGGTGAACGTGCATCAAGCCAAGACCGAGCTTTCCCGCCTACTGGAGGCCGTGGAGAGGGGGGAAGAAATCATCATCGCACGAGCCGGCATTCCTGTGGCCCGGCTGGTGGCCGTGCGAACCGATGAGCGACGGCCCGGCCGCCTTTCGGAGGTGCTTCGAATCGGATCGGATTTCGATGCGCCCCTTCCCGACGAGATGGTGGAAGGTTTCGGAGCTGGCCCCGAATGAAGCTACTCCTGGACAGCCACGCTTTCCTCTGGTGGTTGGCCGACGACCCCGCTCTCTCTTCTGGAGCGCGAAGAGCCGTCGCCGACCCGTCCAATCTGGTTCTGGTGAGCGCTGCCACCATCTGGGAGATCGAGATCAAACGACGGCTGGGGCGCCTGGAGGCAGGTGAGGCCGACCTGGTGGCGGAGATCGAGGCGAACCGTTTCTCCGAGCTCCCGGTGACAGCCCGACACGCCGAGGCAGCCGCCGGCCTTCCTCAGCACCATGGGGACCCCTTCGACCGGATGCTGATCGCTCAGAGCCAACTGGAAGGCCTGGTCTGCGTCACCCGAGACACGGCCTTCGAGGCCTATGGCGTTCCGCTGCTCTGGTAGGAGATAGGCTCCATCGCCGGGCCGTGGCGTCGGCGAGGGCCAGGAAACCGGTGATTCGGTGCCGTCGGTCCTGGGCATCTACCCGCGACGCGGGCGTTCCCGTTTCCGCGCCCCACGGCGCGGGGGACGGGCGGAGCATCCCTTGACCCCACGAGTTGTCATGCTTACTATGTCAGCATGACAAGCGCCAACAACCTCCTGGGCACATTCGAGCAGGTGGTCCTCCTGGCGGTGCTCCGTATCGGAGAGGGGGCCTATCCTCCCCTGGTGCGCAAGGAGCTCGAGGAGGGCCTGGGGCGCCATGTGTCCCGGGGATCGGTCTACGTGACGCTGGACCGGCTGGAGCGGAAGGGCCTGCTCAGGTCCAGCGCCGGCGAGCCGGAGCCGGAGCGGGGAGGCCACCCCAAGCGCTACCTGGCGGTCACTGAAAAGGGTGTTGCCGCCCTGGGCGAGGCCCGAGACGCCCTGGCCTCGTTCTGGAACAGGGTCGACGTCCCTCTGGAGCCGTGAGGATCCGCCCGTGAGCCGGCCGCCGCGCCTTGCCGAGATGCTCCTGCGCCGTTGCCTGCCCCATGGCCTGTGGGGTGAGTCGGCCCTGGGTGACCTTCACGGCGAGTACGTGGAGCGGGCGAAGGTCCGGGGGAGCGCACGGGCCAGCGCGTGGTACTGGAGCGTGGCCCTGGGCCTCAGCTTGCGCTATGTGCTGGAACAGACCACCCGCGTTCTGCAGGGTGGCGGCCTGCGCCCGCTGGGTGGCGATCTGGTCCAGGACGTGCGCTTCGGACTGCGGGGCGCCCGCAGGGAGCCGGGCTGGACCGTCGCCACCATGGCGACATTGGGGCTGGGCATCGGGGCCACCGCGGCCATCTTCGCGGTGGTGAACGCGGTCCTCCTCCGGCCTCTGCCCTATCCAGAGCCCCAGGAGCTCGTCATCCTCCAGTACGCCCCGGCCAACGATGCCGCCCGCGCCGCGGCAGCCTCGTGGAACGATTACCTCGTTCGTCACATGCGCAGCACCACCACGTTCCGTGGCTACGAGAACCTGCGTTGGAGCGTGGGGCCCGTGTTCCGGGAGCTGGCCGCTTATGACGACTCCTGGACGTACGACGTGAGCTTCGGGCCGGTGGGAGGCACGGAGCGGCTTGCGGGCGTCCTGGTGTCTGCGAGCCTCTTCCCGCTCCTTGGGGTGCCTCCCCAGCTCGGCCGCTGGACCACCGCCGAGGAGGACCTCGAGGGCGCGCCGGGTGCGGTGGTCCTCAGCCATGACCTGTGGATGCGGAGGTTCGGCGGGCGAGAGGACGTGGTGGGCAGCGTGTTGCAGGCGGGCGGTGAGCCTTACACCGTGGCCGGGGTCATGCCGCCGGGTTTCACCTTCCCCACGGACGGCCCGGAGCTCTGGCTTTCCATGAGAGACGCCAGTCGAGGCGACGGATCCGTCAACTACCAGGTCGTGGGGCGGGTTCGTGACGGCCTGTCCATGGAGCAGATCGAGGCGGGACTGGCCAGTCGGGCTCTGCCCCTGCCCCGGCCCGACGCGAGCCCGTGGGAGATGAGCGCCTCTGCCTCCTCCCTGCGGGGCTACCTGGTCGGGGATGTGCGGCCGGCGCTCCTCCTGCTCTTCTCCGCCGTGGGAGGGCTCCTCCTCATCGCGTGCGTGAACGTGGTGAACCTCATGCTCACACGGGCGACGCGCCGCGAGCACGAGCACACCGTTCGGGCGGCGCTCGGCGCGGGCCCCGGTCGGCTGGCTCGCCAGCTCCTCACCGAGAGCGTCCTCGTGTGCTTCCTGGGCGCCGGCCTGGGGGTGATCCTGGCCTGGCTCCTCCTGGACGGGCTGTTGGCGGTGGCCCCCTTCGATCTGCCCCGCATGGCGACCATCCGCGTGGACGGCGCCGTGGTGGCGTTCACGGCTGGCGTGGCGGCTCTGGTGGGGTTGGCGGTAGGGCTGGTCCCCACGGCCCATGCGTTCAGGCTCCGACTGGTGAGCCGACTGGTCTCGGGCGAACGCGCCCAGTCCGGGGGCGCGGGACACGCCCGGCTTCGGGATGCTCTCGTGGTGCTTCAGCTCGCCGTGACCCTGGTCATCGTGGCGAACGGCGGCCTCCTCGTGCGGAGCTTCGCGGCCCTGCTCGGGGAAGAGACCGGATTCGACCCCGAGGGGGTGCTCACCATGCAGACCTCGCTACCCGCGGTGCGCTACCCCGACGTCCAGGATCGCCAGCG
>JASFRY010000295.1:0-6101 GCA_050114675.1 Gemmatimonadota bacterium
CCCCGGCGGTGCGCACGACGTACCAGCTGGTGCGCTCCCAGTCCTGCTCGCGATCGTGGAACACCTCGGCCCGGGTCGGCTCCGCGACGCTGGTCTGCTTCTGATCCCCCACGACGCCCACGATGGTGTGCCACGTGGACTCGGCGGTGGCGTGGCGGTCGAAGGCTACCTTCTTCCCGACCGGATCCTCGCCCGGAAAGTACTGCCGCGCGAACGTCTCGTTCACGACGATGACCGGGGGCGCACCGGGACGGTCCCCGTGACCGAAGAGGCGTCCGCGGAGGAGGGGAATGTCCAGTGCCTGGAAGTAGCCTCGGTCGGCCCGCCGGTGCACGATCTCGAAGCCCACCTTGTCCGGCGGCCACCCCTCGACCTGGAGCTGGGTCGTCCAACTCTGCCCGTTCAGGGGAAGCTGGTTCACCAGACCCACCTGCTCGATGCCGGGCCTCGCCTCCATGCGGCGTTCGAAGTCGTCCTGGAACGCCAGCACCTCGTCGCGGTCGGGGTACCGGGCGCTGGGGATACCGAACTGGATCGCCAGGACACCCCTGGACCGGAACCCGGGGTCCACGTTCCGCATGAGAACGAAGCTGCGGATCATGAGCCCGGAGCCCACCACCAGCAGCACGGCCAGACCCACCTCCACCGCCACGAGCGCGCCGGCCGCCCGGAGGGAGCCCCGGCCCCGGGACTCCCCCCGTCCTCCATCCTTCAGGGCCTCGTGGACGTCTCCGCGCGTGGTGCGCAGCGCCGGCGCCAGGGCGAAGAGGAGCCCGCTGGCCACGGCGGCCAGCACGGTGAAGAGGACCACCCGATGGTCCAGGCTCAGAGTGGTCGCACCCTGGATCCCCACGGGTCTCTGTGCCGCGAGCGCCTTGATTCCGAGCCACCCCAGCCACAGGCCCAGGCTCCCGCCCGCCAGGGCCAGCACCATCCCTTCGGTGAGCATCTGGCGGGCCACACGCCACCGCCCCGCGCCCACGGCCACGCGGAGCGCCACCTCCCGGGTGCGGTCGCTGGCGCGCACCAGCATGAGGTTGGCCACGTTGGTGCAGGCCAGGAGGAGGAGAAGGGCCACGGCGCCCATGAGGATCGTGAGGGGCCGGCGCACGTCCATGGTGAGGAAATCGCGCAGCGGCATGAGCCCCGCGCCCATGACCTTGTTGGTCCCGGGGTAGCGGCCCTGGAGCTCCTTCACCACCACTTGGAGGGCGGCGTCGGCCTGGGCCGGGGTGACGCCCGGGGCGAGCCGCGCCACGGGACGGAGCCAGTGGGCCCGGCGGAACCAGGCCGCGTCCCGGTTCGCAGGGTCCCACCCGAAGGGGGACCACATGTCGGCGTCGGGATTCGGGAAGTCGAATCCCTCGGGGGCTACCCCGGCGATCTCCACGGAGGTGGAGCCGAGGGTCACCGTGGTCCCCACGACCGATGGATCGGCGCCGTAGTGGGACACCCAGAAGTCGTGGTTGAGGATCACGACCCGGTCGTTGCCCGACCACGTCTCGTCCCAGGTGAACCCGCGCCCCAGCTCGGGTCGGACCCCCAGGACGGAGAAGAAGTTGCCCGTCACGTTCACGACGCCCAGGAGCTCGGGCTCACCGTCGCGGACGAAGGGCACCTCGTTCACGAACTCGGAATAGAGGGCCACGTCCTGGAGCGCCTCCACCCGGTCCCGCCAGTCCAGAGCGTTGGCCGGCGCCGAGGTCTGGTGCTCCCACCCGTATTCGGGGTTGGTCTCGTAGAGCATGACGAGCCGGTCCGCGTCGCCGAAGGGAAGCGGGCGGAAGAGGAAGGCGTTGGCAGCCGAGAAGATGGCGGTGTTGGCGCCGATCCCCAGGGCCAGCACGGCCACGGCCGTCACGGCGAAGCCCGGGTTCCTGCGCAGCGTGCGCAGCGCGAAGCGGATGTCCTGCAGCGTGGTCTCCAACATCGGTGCCCCTCCTCCCCATCGCCCGGTTCCCCTCTCCTCTCCCGCCGCGGCACCACGGCTCCCAGAGCCCACCCTCGCCCGGAGCACGGCCCACCCCAGACCCGCGACCTCTCCGAGCCCGAACGCGATCCTGCGGATCCAGGAGCCGCGCTGGGCCGCCCGCGCGACGTGCACCTCCAGGACCTCTGCCCCATACCGGTCCCGGAAGGCCCGGGGCGCCAGCGCCAGGAGCGCCCGAAGCAGGATCCGGATCACGCCTGCCCTCCGGCGAGGAGGTTCTTGGCCCGCGCCGTGGACACCAGCTCGGCCAGCCGCTCCGACTCCTCCTCGGCGGCGGCCCGGCCCCGGCCCGTGATGCGGTAGTATCGACGGCGGGCATCCGTGTCGTCCGCCGGCCGTGGGGCCTCCTCCACCAGCCCGTCCGCCTCCATGCGCTGCAGCGCCAGGTAGAGGGCCCCGGTGCTGGGCGCGGTCGAGGGCCCGCCCCGGCTCTCGATCTCCTTGATGATGCCGTACCCATGGCGATCCTGGTCCGCCAGCGCCAGGAGGATCTGGTAGGTAAGCGGTGTCAGGCTCACGGTTCGGCTCCGCGTTCGGAGAGCGGGAATACTACATAATTGAGTTATATATTTACGATTAATACATCCAGGGTCAAGAAGCGCATGGGACCCCGGTCCGGCGTGGCGGGGCGTCGGGCCCGGTCCCCTTGTGGCCGGAGCGCCGGACGCGTAGACCACTGGCATGGACTCCCAGCTCGGACTCTTCGACCACGCGCCCGAACCCGGTGTGGCGCCGGTGGCGCCCGCCTCGGTGCCCGATGACGTGCGACGCACCGCCCGGGGTCTTCCGGCCGCGCTGCGCATGGGCACGTCGTCGTGGTCGTTTCCGGGCTGGGCCGGGATCGTCTGGGACCGGGCCCCGTCCGAGACGGTCCTCGCCCGCCACGGCCTGGCGGCCTATGCCCGCCATCCCCTCCTCCGCACCGTGGGGCTGGACCGGACGTACTACCGCTCCATCTCCGCGGGAGACTTCCGCGCCTACGCCGACCAGGTGCCCGACGACTTCCGCTTTCTGGTGAAGGCCGACAGGCTCCTCACCTCGCCCACCGACCCGGGTGACAGCGCGATCCGCGGGGCCAACCCCCGCTTCCTGGATCCCACCTGGGCCATCGAGGAGGTCATCGGGCCCCTGATGGAAGGGCTGGGACCCAAGGCCGGGCCCCTCCTCTTCCAGTTCTCCCCCATCCCGCCCAACCTGGTGGGTGGACGTCGCGCCTTCGTGGACCGCCTCCACGCCTTCCTGGACGCGCTGCCTCCCGGGCCGGTCTACGCGGTGGAGCTGCGCACCCCCGGGCTCCTGACCGACGCCTACGCGCGGGTCCTGGAATCCACCGGCGCTGCCCACTGCTACACGGTGCATCCGGCCATGTCGCCGCTGGAGGACCAACTCCGGGCCGTACGCCCCTTCGAGCAGCCCGCCCTGGTGGTGCGGTGGATGCTCCACGCCGGACTCCGGTACCAGGCGGCCAAGGACCGCTACGAGCCCTTCGATCGTATCGTGGACGAGGACGGTGAGTCCCTGGAGCGCATCACGGTGGCGGTGCTGGACGCCCTCATCGCCGAGCGGGAAGCCTTCGTGGTGGTGAACAACAAGGCCGAGGGCTCGGCCCCCCTGTCGGTGGCCCGCCTGGCCCGGCGACTCGCCGAGTGGAGCGGCGCCGACGCGCCCTGACGCGGACAGGACCGAAGCGCGTGGGACGGACGCCCACGGTGGCCCGTCACCATGGCGCTCCGTACTTTGCGCCCCTTCGTTCCACCCACAACGCGACCGAGATGAAGATCCTCCCTACCCTCTGCGCCGTCGCGATCGTCGCGGCACCGGCGCCCGCCCACGCCCAGGCCGTCTCACCCACGGAGCAGCGCATCGTGCGGGAGGCGGACGCCCGGGCCGACGAGGCCATCGCCCTCCTGGAGCACGTGGTGAACATCAACTCCGGCACCATGAACTTCGACGGCGTGCGGAAGGTGGGCGCCATCTTCCGCGAGGAGCTCGACGCTCTGGGGTTCCAGACCGAGTGGGTGGACGGGAGCGCCTTCGACCGGGCCGGACACCTGGTGGCGCGGCACACCGGGAGCGGCGGCCCCCACCTCCTTCTCATCGGGCACCTGGATACGGTCTTCGAGCCCAGCAGCCCCTTCCAGACCTTCGACCGGAGCGGAGACCGCGCCGACGGGCCCGGCGTGGTGGACATGAAGGGGGGCGACGTGGTCATCGTGGAGGCCATGAAGGCGCTGGCCGCTGCCGGCGCCCTGGACGACATGACCGTCACCATCGTCATGACCGGCGACGAGGAGCGGAGCGGCAGCCCGCTGTCGAAGTCCAAGGCGGCGCTGGTGGAGGCCGCCCGGGCCGCCGACATCGCCCTGGCCTTCGAGAACGGCGACTCCGATCCGAAGACCGCCGTAGTGGCGCGGCGGGGATCCACCGGGTGGCGCCTGGACGTCACGGGCACGCCGGCCCACTCCTCCCAGCTCTTCCAGCCCGAGGTGGGTGCCGGCGCCATCTACGAGGCGTCTCGCATCCTCCATCGGTTCTATGAGCGCCTGGCCGGGGAGCCGCTCCTCACCTTCAACCCCGGAGTCATGCTGGCGGGCACCGACGTGGACTACGACGACTTCGGGGCCAAGGGGACGGCGTTCGGAAAGAGCAACGTGGTGGCGGGCCACGCCGTGGTCACCGGCGACCTGCGCACCATCTCCATGGAGCAGCTCGAGGCCACCCGGGCCGTCATGCGCTTCATCGCCGACCAGAGCCTTCCGGGCACGAAGGCCGAGATCACCTTCGACGACGGATACCCGCCGCTGGCGCCCACGGAGGGAAACCGGAGGCTCCTTGCCGACTTCGACCAGGTGAGCCGGGATCTGGGCTTCGGGCCCGTCACCGCGGTGGATCCCCGCAACGCCGGGGCGGCCGACGTGTCGTTCACCGCCGGTCTGGTGGACATGGCCATGGACGGAATGGGGCCCGGTGGAGGGAACGACCACACCGTCGACGAATGGATCGACCTGCCCACCCTCCTGGAGCAGACCAAGCGGGCCGCGGTCCTCATGCACAGACTCACCAGCCGGGACATCTCATGAGCCACCGGACGACGCTGTCCAGCCTCCTGCCCGCGGTGGCTGCCCTGGCCATCGCCGGCCCGGCGTCGGGCCAGACGCCCCGGGTCGATCCCCGCATCGCCGCCCTGGTGGCCGACATCTCGCAGACGCGGCTCCACGAATACCTGGACACGCTCACCGGCTACCAGACGCGCCATTCCCTCTCCCACTCGGACCGCTCGGACTGGGGCGTGGACGCGGCACGCGCGTACATCCTGCGGACCATGCGGGGCTTCAGCGACCGGCTCCAGGTGTCCCTGGACTGCTACGACGTGGAGAAGCAGGGGCGCATCATGGAGCCCACCCAGCTCTGCAACGTCATGGCGGTGCTCCCGGGCCGGACCGACCGCCGGGTGTACATCAGCGGCCACTACGACACCGTGGCGCGCCAGGCCGACGGCACCTTCGACTGGGGGAAGTGGGACAACACCGCCCCCGGCGCCAATGACGACGGCTCGGGCACCGTGCTCACCATGGAGTGCGCCCGGGTGCTCGCCCAGAGCGGGCTGGACTTCGACGCCACCCTGGTCTTCATGGCGTTCGTGGCCGAGGAGGAGGGGCTGGTGGGCGCCAGCCTCCACGCCCAGCGTGCCCTGGACGAGGAGTGGCGCATCGACGCGGTGTTCAACAACGACATCATCGGGAACGCCGAGGGCGGCAACGGGATCGTGGACAGCCGCACGGTACGGGTCTTCTCCGAGGATCCCATGGACTCGCCCTCACGGCAGATGGCCCGCCTCATCCGTCGCCAGGCCGCCGTCTACGTGCCCTCCATGGAGGTGCGCCTCATCGCCCGGGAGGACCGCTTCGGCCGGGGCGGCGACCACACGGCGTTCAACCGCAGAGGCTTCCCCGGCGTGCGCATGACCGAGTCCCGGGAGAACTACAGCCGCCAGCACAGCTACGCCGACACGCTGGGCGGCGTGGATTTCGCCTACCTGGCGCGCAACGCCCGCATCGACGCGGCGGCGGCGGCCACGGTAGCGCTGGCGCCGTCGGCCCCGGATGTGTCA
>JASFRY010000296.1:0-6092 GCA_050114675.1 Gemmatimonadota bacterium
CCCACGGTGACGTTCTGGGCGGACGCACGACCCTGCCCGAGCAGCAGGACGGCAGCCGCACCCAGCAGGGGAACCCACCGACTCTTCGTCTGCAAGATGTCTTTCCTCCGTGAAAGGCCTGTTACCGAACCGTGCATGAAGGAATAGGGCCGAGCCGTAACGGCGTTGGGCACGGTTCTGTAACACGGAGGTAAAGGCCACGGGAGTCGGCGGGCGCCCGCGGATGGAGATGCACGAGGGCCCCGGGAGAGCGCTCCCCCGGGGCCCGAGCCGCACCGGATCGCGGCCCGCCGGACGGCGCCGGCGGACGTGTGACGGGCTTCCCTACATCTTGCCCGGGTACTCGATGGTCTTCAGCTGCGCCATCTCGAGCTGCACCATGTTCCCGGGGAGGGGCGCATAGTCCAGGGCCGCCGTCTCCTTCTCGCCCTCGGTGAGAGCCCACGTGATGAAGTCGATGAGCTTCTTGGCGTTGGACGCGTTGTCCATCTGCTGGTAGACCAGCAGCCAGGTGAAGGACGAGATGGGATAGGCTTCCGCACCAGGGGCATTCACGATGGAGACGCGGAAGTCGGTGTCCTCGGGGAGGCTCTGAGCGACGCCGGCCGCGGCCGCCGTCGCGCCTTCGAGAGAAGGTGCGACGAAGTTGCCGGCCTGGTTCTGGAGCTCGGCCACGGCCAGATCGTTCTGGTTGGCGTAGGCCAGCTCCACGTAGCCGATGGACCCGGGCGTCTGCTTGACCTGGCCGGCAACGCCCTCGTTGCCCTTGCCCCCCAGACCCACGGGCCACTGCACTTCCTTGCCGTTGCCGGGCCCGTTCTTCCAGGCGTCGCTCACCGCCGACAGGTAGTCGGTGAAGATGAACGTGGTGCCACTTCCGTCGGAGCGGTGCACCACCAGGATGTCCTGATCGGGCAGGGCAACGCCGGAGTTGGCCGACGCGATGCGCGGGTCATTCCACTTGGTGATCTTCCCCAGGAAGACGTCGGCAAGAACGTCGGGCGTGAACTTCAGCTGCTGGCTCACGTCGGGGAGGTTGTACGTCACCGCCACCGCCCCGATGACCGTGGGGAAATGGAGCACCTTCCCCTTGGCCGCCGCCATCTCGGCCTCGTTCATGGGCGCGTCGGAGGCGCCGAAGTCCACGGTGCCCTCGGTGAGCTGGCGGATGCCGCCGCCGGAGCCGATGGACTGGTAGTTGATCTTCACCCCCGTCTTCTGGGCGTAGTCGTAGAACCACTTGGAGTAGATGGGGTTCGGGAAGGTCGCGCCGGCGCCCGTGAGGTCCGCTGCCGACGACGACGACGCCTGAGAACCCTGCTCTCCGCCGCCACAAGCCACGAGCATCAGTGCGATCGCGGCCAGGCTCACTCGTTTCATTGTTCTTCGTTCCTCCATAGTGGATTCCTGTGCACCCGAAACACATTGTCTCCCGGGTGTAACGTCGGTCGGATCTGCCGGTAGCAAAACGGTAACGACCGACCTGGAGCCCGTACGACCCGGGGGCCCCGACCGTCCCACCGGTCGTTACCGAACCGTCGCCCTTGCCCCGGCCGCGTGTCGCGGCGCCTGCCTCCCGGACCTCAGCCGAAGCGGCCCGTGATGTAGGCCTCGGTTCGCGGATCCGCGGGCCTGGTGAAGAGCTCCGAGGTCGGAGAAAGCTCCACCAGCTCGCCGGTGAGGAAGAACCCGGTCTGGTCCGACACCCGCGCGGCCTGCTCCATGTTGTGGGTGACGATCGCCACGGTGATCTCCTGCCGCAGCTCGTGGACCAGCGCCTCCACCTTCTCCGTGCTGATGGGATCCAGCGACGCCGTGGGCTCGTCCATGAGGAGCACCTCGGGCTGCATGGCCAGGGCCCGTGCGATGCACAGCCGCTGCTGCTGCCCCCCGGACAGGCCCAGCGCGCTCTCATCCAGCCGGTCCTTCACCTCGTCCCACAGAGCGGCCCGGCGGAGCGCTTCCTCCACCCGCTCGTCGGCGTCCACATGCTCGCCGTGGGCTCGGAGCACCCCCAGTCCCGCCGCCACGTTGTCGCGGACGGACTTCGTGGGGAACGCCGTGGGCCGCTGGAACACCATGCCCACGTGGCGCCGCACCGACACCGGATCCACGCCGGGGGCGTACAGGTCGTCTCCGTCCAGGAGCACCTGGCCCCGGATGCTGGCCGCCGGCACGGTCTCGTGCATCCGGTTCAGCGTCCGGAGGAAGGTGGACTTGCCGCACCCCGAAGGCCCGATGATGGCCGTCACCTTGCGGTCGGGGATGGCCATGGACACGCCCCGGACCGCATGGACCTTTCCGAAGAAGGCGTCCAGGGCGCGCACCTCGAGACGAGGCGCACCGGCCACCGCAGCCAGCGGCGAGACGGTCGGCGCGTCCAGATCAGTCAACGGCACGGGCGAATCCACTCTTGGTCGCGGCGCGGGCGACGAGGCTGATGATGAGCACCAGACCGATGAGCACCAGGGCGCCGGCCCAGGCCTGTGCGTGCCAGTCGTCGTAGGGCGCGATGGCGTAGTTGAAGATCTGGAGCGGCAGAGCGGCGATGGGTTGGTTGAAGGAGAACGACCAGAAGTTGTTGCCGAACGCCGTGAAGAGGAGGGGCGCGGTCTCGCCGGCGATGCGCGCCAGGGCCACGAGCACGCCGGTGAGGATCCCGGCCAGGGCCGTGGGCAGCACGATGCGGAGCGAAGTGCGCCACCGCGTATAGCCCAGGGCCAGAGCGGCCTCCCGGAGCGTGGTGGGAACGACGCGCACCATCTCCTCGGTGGTCCGGGTCACCGTGGGGATCATCATGGCCCCCAGGGCCAGGGCGCCCGCCGCGGCCGAGAAGTGGCCCATGGGGACCACCACCAGCTCCCAGGCGAAGATCCCCATGACGATGGACGGGAGCCCGTTGAGCACGTCGGCCAGAAAGCGCACTAAGGTGGCCAGCGGCGCGTTCTTCTTCTCGGCCAGGTAGATGCCCGCCCCGATGCCGATGGGCACACCCAGGAGGCTGGCGCCGCCTACCACGATGAGGGTGCCCACGATGGCGTTGGCCATGCCGCCGCCTTCCATCCCGGGAGGGCGAGGAAGGTGGGTGAAGAACGCCACGTTCAGCGACGTGAGCCCCTTCTGGAGCAGGTAGAAGAGGATGAACAGGAGAGGCAGCGTCGCAACGACAGCGGCCACCCACGTCAGCCCCATCATGACCTTGTTGACCACCTTGCGGCGGGGGGAGGTGGTGAGGTCGCTCATACGCTCATCCCCCTGGAGGTCCGCCACACGAGCCAGCGCGCGCCGGCATTCACCACCAGGGTGACCACGAACAGCACGAAGCCCACGGCCATGAGCGCAGAGAGCTGGAGGTCGCCGGTGGCCTCGGTGAACTGGTTGGCGATGAGCGAAGCCATGGTGTAGCCCGGCGCGAACAGCGAGGCGGCGATCTCCTGGCGGTTCCCTATGACCATGGTCACGGCCATGGTCTCGCCCAGCGCCCGACCCAGACCCAGGATCACGCCCCCGGCGATCCCCGACTTGGCGTACGGCAGCACCGCGCCCCGGAGCATCTCCCACCGCGTTGCTCCAAGCGCGAGCGCGGCTTCGCGCTGGGAGCGCGGAACCGCCATGAGCACCTCGCGGGACACGGCGGAGATGTAGGGGAGGATCATGATGGCCAGGATGACGCCCGCCGCCAGCATGCTGGGGCCGTAGGCCGGGCCGCTGAAGAGGGGTGTCGCACCCAGGTGCAGGGTGTCCCGCAGGAACGGCATGACGAACGAGCGCAGCAGGGGCAGGAGCACGAAGATCCCCCAGAGCCCGTACACCACGCTGGGGATGGCGGCCAGCAGGTCCACCAGGAAGGCCACGGGTCGCCGCATCCACCCCGGCGCCACCTCAGAGAGGAAGAGGGCCACGCCCAGGGCGAGCGGGGTGGCCAGGAGCAGGGCCAGCGCGGACGACACCACCGTGCCGTAGAGCGCGGGCGCGGCGCCGAACTTGCCCCCTACCGGGTCCCAGTCGCTCGAGGTGAGGAAGGAGAAGCCGAAGGTGCGGAGCGCCGGCCACGCCGCCACCGTCACCACTGCGAAGATGAGGAGAAGGAGCGCCGGCACGCCCAGGGCGAAGAGGGTGATGACCGCCGAGTAGATGCGATCGCCCACGCCCCCGCCGTGAATGGGCAGGGGGACCCGGGTGGGCTCCTCGGGCACCTCGGGGTTCGCGCCGGCAGCGCCGGCCGGGGTCTCGAGAGACATCGCGAGCTAATAGAGCGGATCACCGTAGAGGATTGGTGACCGTTGTGTAACAAGCATGTATCGAAGACCGTCACAGAGCCTTCGCGTCCCGCTCCGGGGGTCCTCGGAGAAGCCGCTCCGGGTCAGGGGGTTCCCGGGGCACGGGGCCTGGCAATTCGCCTTCGAATCCCACACCGTATTGGCTTCGACTTCGACCGACCCACCGGAGAGAACCGTGACGAACAAGAAGAAGGTGGTTCTGGCCTACAGCGGCGGCCTCGATACCGCCTGTATCCTCAAGACCCTGCTTCAGCGCGGCTACGACGTCATCGCGTACGTGGCGGACGTGGGCCAGAAGGAGGACTTCGACGACGTGGCCGAGCGGGCCCGGGCCACCGGTGCCAGCAAGGTGTTCGTCGAGGACCTGAAGCGGGAGTTCGTCACTGACTTCATCTTCCCCGCCATCGCCGGCAACGCCGTCTACGAGAACCGTTACCTCCTGGGCACGTCCCTGGCGCGTCCGGTCATCGCCAAGCGCCAGGTGGAGATCGCCCTGGACGAGCACGCCGACGCGGTGGCCCACGGTGCCACGGGCAAGGGCAACGACCAGGTCCGCTTCGAGCTCGCCTTCGCCGCGCTGGCGCCCCAGCTCGAGGTCATCTCACCGTGGAAGGAGCGGGAGTTCCTGGACCGGTTCCAGGGACGCTCCGACCTCCTGGCCTTCGCCAAGGAGCACGACATCCCCGTGGAGGCCACGGTGGAAAAGCCGTACTCCAGCGATGAGAACCTCATGCACCGCTCCTACGAGGCGGGCATGCTGGAGGACCCGGCCGCCGCGCCGCTCAAGGACATGTTCAAGCTCACGCGGGCGCCGGAGGACGCGCCCGACGGGGCGGCGGAGCTCACCATCTACTTCGAGGACTCGACGCCGGTGCGGGTGGAGAACGCCACGGACGGCGTGGCCCACGACGATCCCGTGGCGCTCTTCGAGTACCTCAACGAGATGGGCGGCCTGCATGGCGTGGGGCGCGTCGACATGGTCGAGAACCGCTTCGTGGGCATCAAGTCGCGGGGCGTCTACGAGACGCCGGGCGGCACCATCCTGCACCACGCGCTGCGGGACCTGGAGGGCGTCGCCATGGACCGGGAGGTGCTGCGGCTCAGGGACATGCTCTCCCCGCGCTTCGCCGAGATCATCTACAACGGCTTCTGGTTCTCGCCCGAGATGGACTTCATCCAGGCGGCGTTCCGCCAGTCGGAGAAGCTCATCACCGGTGAGGTCCATCTGGCCCTGTACAAGGGCGGGGTGATCATCCGGGGCCGGCGCTCCTCCAGCTCGCTCTACGACCAGGAGCTGTCGTCCATGGACGTGGCCGGCGGCTACGACCAGGCGGACGCCCGGGGCTTCATCCGGATCAACGGCCTGCGCCTGCGCGCGCACAAGCTCATCCTGCGGAAGACCGGAGAGGAGATCGTCCCATGAAGACCGCCCGAGGCTTCGGGGCTCTTGCCGCCCTCCTGATCCTCGCCACGCTCGCCTCCTTCGACACCGTCCAGGCCCAGGAGCTGGCCCTCCTGCCCGACTCGGCCGTGGTCACACATCACTCGGTCCGGATCGAGGGGCAGGACATCCGCTATAGCGCCGAGGCGGGCACGCTCCCCATCCGGGAGGACGGCAAGACCACGGCGCGGATGTTCTACGTCTACTACACCCGGGACGGAGTCCAGGACCTGGGGAAGCGCCCGCTCTTCATCAGCTTCAACGGGGGCCCGGGAACCGCTTCGGTGTGGATGCACATGGGGTACACCGGGCCCCGCCGCGTCCAGTACGACGAGGACGGCTTCGCCCTCCGGCCTCCGGTGGGACTGGAG
>JASFRY010000297.1:0-6032 GCA_050114675.1 Gemmatimonadota bacterium
GGTGGAGCGTGTGACCTGAGGCGGCGCGGGGGCGATCAGGGCCCACCTTCTTGGCAGGGCCCGGTGCTTGACGCTAGACTCCCCGCATAGCGTGCATGTCGGCCCCCCCGCCGCCCTGCTCCGGGGAGCATGCGAACGATGCCGAGATGGTCCCGACCCAACACCAAGGACACCCCTTATCCCGGCGAGGCTCCATGACCGACGAACACGTGACCTCCTTCAGCTGTCCCTACTGTCTCGTCGATCTGGCCATTCCCGCAGCCGACCTGTCCGACGGCCACCAGGTCACATGCCCGTCGTGCGGCAAGCACTCGCAGCTGCGGAGGAACCCGAGCCTGGGCCAGGAGGGATATGGATTCGCCGGGAAGGCGTGGAGTCTTCGGCCTTTGGACTAGCGACTTCCCGTCATGGCGCCATCAGGCGCACGTGATCCACGATGCCGAACGAGACGCCCGTGTGACAGCGCATCGTCGATCCATCGATGTTGACGGGGAATGACCCTCCACCCACAGGAGCGAGTGACAGGGCCTCCCCGACCCTGTAGTGCTCGAATCCCCACCGAGCGGGATCGTCCTGGATCGAGCCGTCGAAGCCCCGCCGGATCTGCCCCAGGACCTTCAAGGCCCCGACGTCGCGAAGACCGAACAGGTGGAAGTCGCCGGATCCCAGGGGCACGTCGTGGGCGAAGGGAAGGTCCTTGCCCAGGTCGCCGTTGACGAGAATCAGCGCCTGGTAGCGGTCGCGGGCCTGCTCCACACCATCGACGGTCACGCGCCAGACGGTCCTGCTGCCTGCCGCTCCACGCACCAGCCGTTCCAGGGCGGCCAGGGTGAAGCCGACGGTAAACGGTCCCAGATCGCCGAAGAGCTGGCTCAGCACGCCCTTGTAGTACTTGATGAATCGGTTCTCGGTGTAGTGGGGCACGCGGCCGAAGATCTCCGCCCCGCCGTAGCCCACGAAATGCCGGGGGGTCGAATCCCCTGCTTCGCTTCGGGCACGGATCACGTCGCACCGGACGGTGGAGCCCGTGGCGAGGGAGCGGACGAAGACGTCGACGGCCTCCTCGATGTCGTCGGGCATGCCGAGGGTCTTGCCGATGAGGTCGGCGGACCCTTTGCGGAGGAATCCCAGCGCCACGTCGCCCAGCCCGACGCCCGCGTCGATGCAGCCCTCCAGGACCGCGTTGAAGGTGCCGGACCCTCCGGCGGAGATCACCTGCCGGCATCCGGCAGCCACCAGATCCCGCGTCTGACGGCGTGCGGCGGCGTGGCTGTCGGCGACGTGCAGCTCGACGTCCTCACGCCCGTGCTGCCGGAAGAGCGGCACGATGCGCTGGATCTTGCCCCAGTCCTTGATGGATCCGGAGATCGTCGTGGCGATGACGTGGACGCCGGAGCGGTCATCCATGTGGATCCATCTCCTTCTCCCCCGGGCCCGTGAGATGCGCGAGGGCGGCGAGGTCCATGTGCCGCAGCTCCTCCAGGGCTGCGGCGATCACCCCGCCGGCGTCGAGCCTCCCGTCCAGGGCCCGGGCGGGGACGTGCAGGTCTCGCTCCACGACCCGGCACACCATCCGGTAGCCGAGGCGCAGTCTCCCCAGCTTCTCCTCGGTCTCGTGCACCTGCCGCTCCTCCCCTCGGCGCCGGATCCGCTCCATGCAGACTGCCGGGTCCACGTCCAGGAACAGGACCGCGTCGGGCACCTGCATGCGGGCGAGGTGAAGCCGCTTCAACTTCCCCAGCTCCGGGAAGGCCCGGTACACGGGATCGTCCGGAGCCAGAGACTCGTCCTTGCCGGAAAGCACGCGCATCACCGAGATGCAGGTCGCCTCGTCCAGGGCCTGCTCCCCGTAGAGCCCCGTCCATGCTGTGATGTTGAGGAGCGGGGACCCATCCAGGACCACGACGTCGGGTGCGTACCACGCCCGGAGCTCCTCGACGATGTGGTCCCGAAGCAGGAGCTCCATGAGCTTGGGGATCTTGTAGCTCTTCAAGGACCCGGCGATCTTCGTGCGCCTTCCGAGCGATGCACGCAGCTTCTCCGCCAGGAGCTCCGGCGTGCTGACCGGCTCACCCTGTTCGAAGACTTCGACGTCGTCGGTGACCAGGCACCCCCGTCCGTCCCACGAGAGGCGCCGTGCCAGGGCGCGTGACAGCGTGCTCTTTCCCGATCCGTCGATCCCCAGCACCGCCACCGTGGGTGGCCGCCGGGTCCGCTTCAGTCGTTGGTGTCGCGGCTTCGCGGACGCCGCCAGACCTCGAACCGCGGCCTCGAGCTCAGCGGTGAACTCCCCTGCCGTCCCTCGGAACCGCCGCGGCCGACCCACCTGCACGTGGTTCCAGACGGGGAGCGGGAGCGACTGTGTCTTGGGCAGCGCCTTCTCCGGCCCCGACAGAAACACCGGCACCACGGGGACCTCCGGGAACTCGGAGGCCAGCCTCCCCACGCCCTTCTTGAACGGCGCGATCGCCCCGGCGAGCCCCCGGGTCCCCTCGGGGAAGATGATGATGCTGCGTCCCTCGGCGAGCCGTGCCCTCATGCCTGCCAGGGGGTCCTCGTCGCCGCTCCCACGCACGATCCACACCGGCTGGACCAGGAACTCCACCAGCCAGCGCAAAGCCCTGGACCGGGCGAAGTAGTCGTAGGCGGCCACGGGGTGGGTGCGCCGGAGGTGCCGCGGAGGGAGAACGTGAAAGAGAAGGAAGATGTCGAGGTGGCTGTTGTGGTTCGCCACCAGGATGAAGCGCTCCAACCCGTCGAGCTGCTCTCGACCCTCCACGTGAACACCGAAGAACAGCTTGAGGACGGGCCCGAACAGGAGCCGGTGCAGGAGGGCAGGAATCGACGGCAGATGCCTTGTCCCGTCCATCTCAGTAGGCGTCCAGGACGTACCTGAGGTAATGGAAGACCACGGGACCCACGTACACGAATGACTTCACGCTGTTGATGACCTGGCCGCGCCCCGGCCGGAGGTCGCGCCGATCGATGCCCAGATCGGCCTCGACGTGATCGATGGTGTGGCATCCGATGGCCACGAAGGCGGGAATCCCCATGGCCAGCACGATGGAATGGCCCAGGGGGATCCCGGTCCACGGACGCAGCGCCACGGCGAGGAGCGCGATGACGGGGAACGGGGCGAGGAGCTGATAGACTACGCTGCGGAGCGGCCCGCGATCCCGGGCCCTGAGGAGCCAGGCGAGCAGGTCACAGGCCGCGACGGCCAAGACGACGAGGATCGCGGTCCAGATGGAGTAAAACGCCAGGTATCCGATATGTCCGATGCAGTAGACCAGGAGAAAGAGCCCGAGGTCGAGCGCGCCGATGGAGAGCACCGACCCCTCCGCCTCCCGCCCCATCGTGATTGCGAACGGGACGATCAGGAACGCGTACACCGGGATCGAGATGATGAACATCCCGTACCAGTCGACCTGGATGAAGTAGAACATGAACGGGATAGCCAGATAGGCCGCAGCCATCCCCCATCGGTCCTGGATGCGGAGGTCGACCAGGGTGAAGTACTCGCGAAGCGCCAGGAAGCTCAGGACCGCCAGGACCCAGATTCCCACGGAGAACGAGACGAACTCCGCAAGCACGAAGAAGAGGAAGAAGGCCCAGAGGTAGGGCACATAGGTGACCAGCGCGCTGGTCAACCCGATGCGGCGGCCGATCAACGCGAAGATCGTGAGGACCGCGAACATCGCGGCCATCGTGACCTGGGACGGTTCAAAAGCCAATGGACGCGTGCCGGGCTGGAGGTCGTACGTTCACCCAATCTTGCTCTGCGCAGCGCGCCACGACAGGACCGTGGAGCACGGCCTTCCCGCCCATCAGCGGGGCAGGAGCGCTCCGGACGATGCCGTCGAGTCGGCAGGCAGGTGGAATTCCCTCCCGAGGGCGTAGCTGACTCCCGCCTCCAGCACCTCGTCCCGTCCCGCCCGGATGCCTTCCACCGTGGGACGCACCACCAGATCCGGGACGATCCCGACGCGCTGTGTGGGCGTACGGTCGGGATAGAAGACCCCGATGCCGCTGATCATCCCCTCGACGTTTCCGGGAAGCGGAATGCGCGACACGTTTCCATCCGCGCCCGCCGTCGTGCTGCCCACCACAACGGCATTCGGCGCGACGCGGAAGGCCATGGCCGTGTACTCGGCCTGACTCTGGCTGACCTCGTCCACCAGGATCACCACCGCCCCGGTGAAGGTGGGTGCGCTCGGCGTGTGCACCACGGTCGCGCTCCAGAGAAAGGCGCCCGGGTTGGTGGGGTCGGCCCCGGTGAAGCGGGCAAACGCCTGGGCGGCTGTCACCAGATGCCCACCGAGCGCGAAGACCACGAACTCGCTGGGGTAGTTTCGTATGTCGATGACCAGGACCTCCGCCCCCTGAGCCTGCTCGATGTAGTCGCCCGCCCTGGCCGCCTGGACGGAGGAGAGCTTGAGGTACGCGACACTGTCGGTCAGCATGCGGAACGTCTCCCCGGGAAGATCGTGCGTATACGACGACCCGAGGTTCAACGTCGACCGTGGCACGCGAGACACGGACGTGCTGAAGGCTCCGGAGGCTCCGGCTCCCTCCAGCGTGACGGGCCCCGTCCCCCGGGTCAGCTTCCGCGCCACGTCGCGCAGGCGTGCAGCCTCGTTGGAGGCCGGATAGTATGCGCGCAGGGAGTCCAGCATGGTCTCGACGCTCACGCCCCCGACGCTGTAGATCTCGTCGCCCACGCGCAGGCCGGTGTCCGGTCCGTACCGGTCGTGGGAGTATCCGGTCACGACGGGCGTGCCCTCCACGAACCGCAGGATCACGGGCGCCTCTTCGCCTCCCGTCGGTGGCTGGACCTGCAGGTCACTCCAGATGTTGGCGTGGGTATCGTGGACCCGCGCGATGAGCCGGATCAACGTCAGCCGGTAGGCGTCGCCGTCCAGCGGCCGCATCATGGCGGGAGTGAACTCCCGCAGGACGCCGTCCCAATCCTCGTCCATGACGTCGCGGTACGGGAACCAGTACTGGATGATGTTCCAGAACCGAAAGAGGGCCAGCAGTCGGTACCCGGCGTCCGGTGCGGTGAACGCGGCGTATCGTGCCTCACGCGAGAAGTCCGGGTTGCCCACTCCGGAGACGAAGGAGACGTACCGCTGTGTCTCCGAGACCGAACGGTTCTCGTGGATGGCCACCAGGCGGTCACTCAGAGCCGTGCCCAGGTCTGCCGCATCCTCGATCCAGGCGTTCTCCGGCAGGAGCTGTGCCCCACTCGGAAGCTGAGCACACGGGCTGCACGCCGGTACCGCCCCCAGCCCATCCAACCAGCCTACGAGAGCGGCCGCGGCCGTCCCGCGATCCGAGGCCGCCAGCACCGGTGGAACGACCCGAAACAGCTCGTAGTCCCAGTTGTAGCTGCCGCTGACGACGCGAGGGTGGTGGTACTTCGCGAAGCCCCAGACCTTGGCGAGGAGCGCCAGATTCTCGACCTGGATCGCCGTCAGGTCCTGCGCTGCGATGCCGGACCCCGAGTCGAACTCATGGTCATCGACGATGGGAGGCGCCGACGAGTCGGTCTCTACGGGATCGCTGCACCCGGCGGCCAGGAGCGGGAGCCCGGCCAAAGCCAGGGCGAGCAGCCCGGTGCGCGCAGCCCTCCGCATCGTCATCTCCTGCGCCGAGGGCAGTATGACGGCGCCGATCTCTGCTCCTGAAGGAGCGGGTGGGACTACCCCAGGATACCGACGGGCCGGTGGGGACGCCAGTTGCACCAGTCGTAAATGCCTCTCCCTGGCATCCGGCTACCGCCGAGTGAGCGTGATCCCGGCAACCTGCACCCGTCGCACGCTTCCGTCTTCTTCAACCTGGAAGGAGAGACCGGTGCCCGACTCGGGGGCCACGGCCTCGCCCGGCCTTGTGAACACGATCTCCTGCTTCGAGAGGTTGCCCGGCGACGCAGCGAAGAGGGTCGATCCCTCCTGGGTGACGGACAGGAGCACGTCGGGCTGGTCCACCGTGTACTCGCCTACGAAGGTGCTCAGCGCGGTTGAGTCGAG
>JASFRY010000298.1:0-5985 GCA_050114675.1 Gemmatimonadota bacterium
CCCCGCTTCCTGAAGCTTTCTTCATCCTCATCTCACGGGGCCTTCACGTCGCCCGGACGAGCTTCCACCCATTCTTTGGCGGACCTCGTCCTCGAGGATGTACGTGAACACACTCCTGAAAGCCCCGTGGGGCCCGTGGGCCGTGGGATTGGTGGTGGCTTCGGCCACCCCCCTGGGGGCCCAGACCCTCGACTCGTCTCCGGCGACGCCCGGCTTCCTGTCTGCGACTGCCACGGGAGACAGCATCACGCTGGAGGTGGTCCTGTCTCTAGTCCGGGACCGCAATCCCCGTCTGCAGGCCCTGGAAGCCGCTGCCCAGGCGGCCGAGTACCGGGAGCCGGAGGCGTCGACACTCCCCGACCCGACGCTCCAGCTCGGGGTCATGAACTTCGGCCTGCCCGACTTCAACGCGGACATGCCCACCTCCATGGCGCCGTCGATCCAGGTCATGCAGAGGGTGCCCTTCCCGGGAAAGCTCTCCCTGAAGGGGGACATCGCGTCCTACGGCACCGAGATGGCCCGGGCCGGCGCCGAAGAGGCGTGGTGGACGGTACGGGAGAAGGCGTCGTCCATGTTCTACGACCTCTATGCGCTGGATCGGCGCTTGGAGGTCATGCGGAGCACGCTGGCGCTGCTGAAGGACTTCCAGCAGGTGGCCAAGGCCATGTACGTGGCGGGCACGGGCCACCAGGCCGACGTGCTCCGCTCCGACGTGGAGGTGGCCCGCATGGACGGTGACATCCGCCAGATGGAGGCCATGCGAACCGCCAGGGCCGCACGGCTCAACGCCCTCCTGGACCGTCCCGCCGACACCGAGGTTCCCACGCCGGCGCTGGGACGGCTCCCGGTCCAGGTGCCCGATGCGGCTACCCTGAGGGACTGGGCCCGGGAAAGTCGCCCGGTCCTGGAGCAAGGCCGGTTGGGCGTGGCCCGGGCCGGCAAGCGGAGCGAGCTGGCCCACCGACAGATCTGGCCCGACCTGAGCCTGGGCTTCACCTACGGGCAGCGGAACCGTGGCCAGGGCACCGAGCGCATGGGGAGCGCCGTGGTGGGCTTCAGCCTTCCCATCCATGCCGGCAGCCGCCAGTTGGCCCAGCGCGACGAGGCGGCCGCCATGGAGCGGCTGGCCAAGGCCGAGCTGGGGGACCGGGAGGCCGACGTGGACGCCCGCATCGGCGAGCTCCTGGCGGAGCTGGACCGCACCCGCTCCCTGGCGGCGCTGTACCGCGAAGAGGTCATCCCCGAGGCCCATGCCACGGTGGAGTCGGCCTTCTCGTCGTACCGCGTCGGAAGCGTGGACTTCATGACGCTGGTGGACGCCCAGATGACCGTGAACCGGTACGAGGGCGAGCTCTTCCAGCTCCTCGGCGAATACGGAAAGGCCGTGGCGGCGCTGGAATCCGCTGTGGGCCGTTCCCTCCCGAACACCGGCCCGGTCATGGCGGAGGAACGATGAACACGAAGAAGCAGATGGTTCTCAGCGCGGTGATCGTCGTGGCCGCCGCCGGCCTGGTGGCCTTCAAGATGGGCACGGGCCAGGAAGCGAAGGCCCAGGGCGGCATGAGCGGACACAACCACGCGGCCATGACGGCTGGCGCCGACGAGCAGAAGCCCGTCCGTCTGGACGAGGAGGGCGCCCGCCGTATCGGCGTGACGTACGCCGCGGTGCAACGCGAGGTGCTCCCGGTTTTCGTGAAGACGGTGGGCACGGTGGCCTACGACGAGACCCGCCTCGCCACGGTGAACCCCAAGATCGCCGGGTGGGTGGAGAAGCTGTACGTGGACTTCACCGGGGCGCCCGTGAAGAAGGGCCAGCCCCTCATGGACCTCTACAGCCCGGCGCTGGTGTCGGCGCAGGAAGAGCTGGTCCTCGCGGCACGCCTCGTGGGCCAGGCGGGCGAGGGGAGGGCGTTGGAGAACGCCCGGGAGCTCCTGCGCTCGGCCCGGCGCCGGCTTTCCTACTGGGACATCCCCGACGAGGAGATCGCGCGGATCGAGCATAGCGGGGAGCCCACCAAGACCCTCACGCTCCGGGCGCCGGCGTCGGGCGTGGTGGTGGAGAAGAACGTGGTGGAGGGGGACCGCATCATGCCGGGGATGACGGTCTACCGCATCGCCGACCTGTCCCGCGTGTGGATCGAGGCCGACGTGTTCGAGAAGGACCTGGCTCTGGTGAAGACGGGGCAGGGGGCCCTGGTGAGCTTCGAGGCCTACCCCGGGAAGGTCTTCAAGGGGCGGGTGACCTACGTCTACCCCACGGTCTCCGTGCAGGCCCGCACCGCCCGGGTGCGCCTGGAGCTCCCCAATCCCGGGGAGAGCCTGAAGCCGGGGATGTACGCCCAGATCGACCTGGACGTCCCCCAGGGCCGGCCCACGCTGGTGGTGCCCCGGAGCGCCGTGCTGGCCACGGGGGAGCGGGCCATCGTCTTCGTGCGGAGTGACGACGGCACGCTCGTGCCCCGCGAGGTGGTCATGGGCCGCACGTCGGGACGGCTGCAGGAGCTCCTGGACGGCGTGGAGGCCGGAGAGCAGGTGGTCTCGTCCGCGGCGTTCCTGGTGGACGCCGAGTCCAACCTGGGGAGCATGGCCATGCCCGGCATGGACATGGGCGCACCCGGCGGGGAGGACGACATGCAAGGCATGGACATGAGCGCGCCAGGCGGCGACGACATGCAGGGCATGGACCACTCGGGCCACGACATGGACACCATGGGGACCGGCGCCGACTCCGCTTCGGCGGGAATGTCGGGAACGTCCGGCCACCGGGGCCACGGCGGCTGAGGAGGCAGGGTCATGCTCAGGCGCATCATCGAGTGGTCGGTCCGGAACAAGTTCCTGGTCCTGGTCTTCGGGCTCTTCATCGCAGCCGGGGGCATCCTGGCCATGCGGCGGACGCCCCTGGAGGCGCTGCCCGACCTGTCCGACGTCCAGGTCATCGTGCGCACGGACTACGCGGGCCAGGCTCCGCAGATCGTGGAGGACCAGGTCACGTATCCCATCGCGTCGGAGATGCTCAAGGTCCCGGGCGCCCAGACCGTGCGTGGGTACTCGTTCTTCGGCACGTCCTTCGTCTACATCATCTTCGACGACGGCACCGACCTGTACTGGGCGCGGAGCCGGGTGCTGGAGTACCTGTCCTCCATCCGGGGCAAGCTGCCCGACGCGGCCCAGCCCGCCCTGGGCCCCGACGCCACGGGCCTCGGGTGGGTCTACCAGTACGCCCTGGTGGACACCACCGGCACGATGTCGTTGGCGGACATCCGCTCCTACCAGGACTGGTACCTGCGCTACCAGCTCACCGCCGTGCCCGGCGTGAGCGAGGTGGCGTCGGTGGGGGGCTACGAGCGGGTCTACGAGGTGACCGTGGATCCCATCAAGCTCCGGGGCTACGACATCCCCATCACCCGGGTCATGGACGCCATCCGCTCCTCCAACGAGGAC
This sequence comes from Gemmatimonadota bacterium, assembly GCA_050114675.1. Lineage (GTDB taxonomy): Bacteria > Gemmatimonadota > Gemmatimonadetes > Longimicrobiales > Gaopeijiaceae > SZUA-318. The sequence goes on from JASFRY010000298.1 coordinate 3,442, forward strand.
GTGGGCGCCATGGTGCTCGAGCTGGCCGAACGGGAGTACATGATCCGGGGACTGGGCTACCTGAAGAACGTCGAGGACATCGAGAGCGTGGTGGTGGGCGCCACGGACCACGGCACGCCGGTGCGGGTGTCCGACGTGGCCTCGGTGGGTCTGGCCCCCGACGTGCGGCGCGGCGTGGCCGACCTGGACGGACGGGGTGACGTGGTGGGCGGCATCGTCGTCATGCGCTACGGTGAGAACGCGCTGGCCACCATCGACCGCGTGAAGGAGAAGCTGGCCTCCATCCAGTCGGGGCTGCCCGCCGGGCTGGTGGTGAAGCCCGTCTACGACCGCTCCGACCTCATCCACCGGGCCATCGCGACCCTCAAGGGGAAGCTCCTGGAGGAGTCCATCGTGGTGGCCCTGGTCACGGTCGTCTTCCTCTTCCACGTGCAGAGCGCGCTGGTTGCGATCCTCACGCTCCCCCTGGGGATCCTCATGGCGTTCATCGCCATGCGGACCCTGGGCCTGGGCGCCGACATCATGAGCCTGGGCGGGATCGCCATCGCCATCGGCGCCATGATCGACGGCGCCATCGTGATGATCGAGAACATGCACAAGCACCTGGAGCACGCCATCGACGAGAAGCGTGCCCGGGCGCGGGAGCTGGGCGTCGCCATCCCCGGCGACGACGGGGGTGAGCACCTCCACACGAAGATCCTCACCACGCGGGAGCGGTGGGACGTGGTGGTGCAGGCGTCCAAGGAGGTGGGCCCGGCCCTCTTCTTCTCCCTCCTCATCATCACCGTGTCCTTCCTCCCGGTGTTCAGCCTGGAGGCGCAGGAAGGGCGCATGTTCAAGCCTCTGGCGTGGACCAAGACGCTGTCCATGGCCAGCGCCAGCATCCTGTCGGTGACCATGGTCCCGGTGGCCATGGGGCTCTTCATCCGGGGACGCATCCACCGGGAGAAGAGCAACCCGGTGAACCGGTTCCTGGTGTCCGTCTACCGGCCGGTGCTGGAGCTCGTGCTCAACTACCGCTGGCCCGTGGTGGCCGGGGCGCTGGCGGTGCTCATCCTCACCGTCCTCCCCTTCGAGAAGATCGGCTCGGAGTTCATGCCGCCGCTCAACGAGGGGACCATCCTGTACATGCCCACCACGCTGCCCGGCGTGAGCGTGGCCAAGGCGCGGGAGACCCTGCGGGTGCAGGACTCCATCATCAAGTCGTTCCCCGAGGTGGAGAGCGTCTTCGGCAAGGCGGGCCGGGCCTCCACGGCCACGGACCCGGCGCCCCTGTCCATGTTCGAGACCACCATCGTCCTCAAGCCCGAGGAGGAGTGGCCGTCGGGCACGAGCTACGACGACCTGGTCCGGCAGATGGACCGCTCCCTCCGCATGGCCGGGGTGACCAACTCGTGGACCATGCCCATCAAGGGACGCATCGACATGCTGGCCACAGGCATCCGCACGCCGGTGGGCGTGAAGATCTTCGGCCCGGACCTGAAGGAGCTGGAGCGGCTGGCCACCGAGGTGGAGTCCGCCGTGAAGATGGTGCCCGGGACCCGGTCGGCCATCGGGGAGCGGGTGGTGTCGGGGTCGTACCTGGACATCGACATCGACCGCGAGGCAGCCGCCCGCTACGGGCTCAACGTGAAGCAGATCCAGATGGTCATCGCCTCGGCGGTGGGCGGGATGAGCATCACCCGCACCGTGGAGGGGCGCGAGCGCTACAATGTGCGGGTCCGCTATCCCCAGGAGCTCCGTGACCAGCCCGAGAAGCTCCAGGATATCCTCATCCCCGTGGGCAACCGGCGCGCCTCCATGAGCGACATGGCGGCGCCGGCCACCATGGCGGGGATGGACGACGACGGAGGACCGAGCGGCCCCGGGATGGACGGCATGGGGGGCGGCGCCATGGGCGGGACGGCCATGGGTGCGTCGGGCCCGGCGCAGATCCCCCTGGGCCAGGTGGCCCACATCCGCACGGTGGGCGGTCCCATGGCGGTGAAGACCGAGCAGGCGTTCCCCACGGCGTGGGTGTTCGTGGACGTGGAAGGCAACGACCTGGGCTCATACGTGAGGGCGGCCCAGAAGATGGTGAACGAGATGGTCACGCTGCCCGCCGGCTACTCCATGACCTGGTCGGGGCAGTACGAGTACATGCAGCGGGCCAAGGCCAGGCTCCAGCTCGTGGTGCCGGCCACGCTGGTCATCATCTTCCTCCTCCTCTACCTGAACTTCGGGCGCATCGGCGAGACGCTGGTCGTGATGCTGTCCCTTCCGTTCAGCCTGGTGGGAGGCGTGCTCATCATGGCGCTCCTGGGCTTCAACTGGTCGGTGGCCACGGGGGTGGGCTTCATCGCCCTCGCCGGCGTCGCCGCGGAGATCGGGGTCATCATGCTGCTCTACCTGGGCAATGCCTGGGACGAACGGCGCCGCAGGGATCCCACCGTGGCATCCCTCCGGGAGGCGGTGATCCACGGCGCGGCCATGCGCGTGCGCCCCATCGTGATGACGGTCACCGCCATCGTGGGCGGGCTGCTCCCCATCTTCTGGGGCCACGGG
>JASFRY010000299.1:0-5962 GCA_050114675.1 Gemmatimonadota bacterium
GCCAGTTCTTGCCGCTCTTGTCCGACGCGTAGGCGAGCCTGGTGCCCGACGGGTGCCACGCCGGGGAGAGGCTGAGCGCGCCGTTGTTCGTGACGCGATGCATGTTCTCGCCGTCGGAGTCGATGACATAGATCTCCTTGTTCCCGTCGGTGGTCACCAGGGAGAAGGCGATGCGGCTCGCCGCCATGCCCGGCTCCCCCGTGGCCCACTGGACGATCTGGTCCGAGGCGCGGTGCACCGCCATGCGGAAGTCGGCGGCGGCCGGATCGGGAATGCGGAATCGACCGCGCTCCTTCACCTCACCATAGACCACGTCGTGGAGCTCCAGGAGGAGCACGTAGCCCTCGCCGGCGCCCTCCACCTGCCCCGTCACCAGCCACACGGCCCCCAGACGATCCCAGAGCTGATAATCCACGCCCTCCCCGACCAGGGAGGCCGGGAGGGAGTCCATGACCTCGAAGCGGTCCGAGTAGCGCAGGTCCCGCCCGATGATGGCCTCCACCTGGGGAGCCGCGCCGGCGCCCCCGAACCGACCCGTGAAGGGCTTGATGGCCAGGGCCGGAGCGTAGGCGTTCTCGTAGACCAGGCCCAGCTTCACGCCGGGGATGGAGTCCCGCTGCTGCGCGGACACGCCCCCGGCCGTCGCCAGCACGGCTGCGGCCGTGGCCAAGACCATGGTGGCAGCCATGAGTGTCCACCGTCCCGCGTGCCGCATCCGCCCCCTCTCCTTGGGATCACTCATCGGTCATGCTCATCGGCTGGTCGGTCGCTCCTCTAGGATGGGGCCCCCGACCCCACCCTGGGGACGGAAGCTGAACTGGATGGGAAGAACGTCGAACGGAAGGTCCTTGGGGAGGGGGCCGAAGCGCCCGTTCCCCGCGCAGTCCACCGCGCCCATGGCCTCGAAGTCGAACCGTGTGCTCCCCGACTTCTTCACGAAGTCCATGTCGCTGACGGTACCGTCGGACTTGATGACGAAGTACACCGTGGTCTCCCAGTTGCCTCCCTGGGTCCAACGGAAGCACCGGTGGATCTGCCGGATGATGTTGTCGTAATAGGCCGGATAGTCCCGGCGCAGCCCCTCCAGGCGCACGTTGATGCCCTCCCCGCTCTCCTTGGGCTTCTCTTCCCTGGGCGTGGGCTCGTCGGTGGTGGCCGGCGTCTCCTTCTCGGCCGGCTTCTCCTCGGGCTCCTCCCGCGGCGGCTTGGGCTTGGGCTCGGGAGGCTTCGGCTTGGCCTTCTCCTCCACCACCGGGGCCTTCTCCTCGGGCTCGGGCGGCGTAGGCTCGGGAGCCTCCACCACCAGCTCCTTCTTGGCCGGTGCCGGCTCGGGGGCCTGGACCGCGGGCGGGGGTGAGACCAGATCGACCTGGTACGTGACGAAGTTCAGGGGAGGCCGAGCCGACGCCGATGTCCACACCGCCAGCACCAGCACCACCACGTGCACCGCGATGGATGCCGCCAGGGACGTGCGGTCGAAGGGATCGTGTCGGCGCATCTGCCGTCCCGGCCTGTCAGTTTCCGCTGCCCGAGTAGGGCTCACCCACCAGGGACCACTTCACGTCGGTGCGGGCCAGGGTGGCGATGACCTTGAGCACCGGCCCGTACATGGCCATGGAGTCGGCCCGCAGGTACACGTGCTCCAGGTTTCCCGCCTTGGCCAGCTGCGGGAAGCTCTCCTCGAAGGCCGAGACCGTGGTGGGCTTGTCCTCGATGAAGATCTGGCCTTGCTGCGTCACCGTGACGAAGAAGGGCTTGTCCCGGGCCGTGAGAGGCTGCACGTCCGCCTTGGGCACCGACACCTCGATCCCTCCCTGCAGGATCGGGGCCGTGATGATGAAGATGACGAGGAGCGTGAACGCCACGTCCACCAGGCTGGTGACGTTGATGTCGGCGTTCAGGGGCAGGTCGCTCCGCCCTCCGTTCCTGCGTCCGTGCGTCATACACGGCCCTCCCGGGCCAGTGTGCCGATGAACTCGCTGGAGAAGCCCTCCAACTCCCCGCTCACCAGGTTCAGGCGGCCCACGAAGTGGTTGTACCCGATGACGGCGGGAATGGCCACGAAGAGGCCCGCCACGGTGGTCACCAGGGCTTCGGCCACGCCCGGCGCCACCGCCCCGATGTTGGTTGAGCCCGCCGCCGTGATCCCCAGGAAGGCGTCCATGATCCCGATCACGGTGCCCAGCAGCCCCATCAGGGGGGACACCGAGCCGATGACGGCCAGCCACGTCAGGCCCATGGCCAGCTCGTCACGCTCTTCGGCCTCCTCCTTCTCCAGCACCAGGCGGAGGGCCTCGAGCTGGGTGAGGGTGAGCCCTTTGGAAGGGGTCCCTTCCCTGAGCGCGCCGGGCTGGAGCTCGCTGAAGAAGTTCACCCCCTGCCGGAAGACGCGGCCATAGGGGGACTCGGGGAGCGCCAGGATGGCCTTGTAGGCGTCCTCCAGGCGCTGCGCCCGCTCCATCTGCTCCAGGAAGCGGTCGCCCTGGAGCCGCACCGCGCGGAACTGACGCCACTTGTGGAAGATGATCCACCACGAGGCCAGGGAGAACACGGCAAGGACGGCGAGGACGATCTTGGTGGTGAGCGACCCTCCCAGGATCATGTCCATCGCCGTTTCGGGCGAGCGGGCTTGAACGAGGACCGCCAGAGACGCCAGGGTCATGCCGGGGTATCTCCCCTCTTCGCTGCGATGTGCTCGAAGGTCTCGCGGAGCCCCTCTTCCAGGGTGAAGCCGGGGCTCCAATCGAACGAACGTATCCTCGACGTGTCGAGGGTGCTGTGCAGAAGCTCCCCGGGGCGCGCCGGCCTGCTTTCGCGCCCGGGACGGCTCCCGGCGATCTCCTCAAGGATGTCGGCCAGGCGGTTCACGCTGGTAGCCACGCCGGTGCCCACATTGAACGCGAAGGCGTCCAGGCCCGAGCCCTCCTCGAGCGTCAGGCTGGAGACCATCATGTTCGCCGACACCACGTCGCGAACGAACACGTAGTCCCGGGTCTGCTCCCCGTCACCGAAGATGGTGAGGGGCTCCCCGTCCAGGAGCCGGCTGCAGAAGATGGCTACTACACCCGCCTCCCCATGTGGATCCTGGCGCGGGCCGAAGACGTTGGAATAGCGGAGGGCCACGTACTCCAGCCCTCGCACCCGGCGGTAGTAGTGGAGATAGAACTCCCCCGAGAGCTTGGTGACCCCGTACGGGGAGAGCGGCAGCTTGGGAGCCGACTCGGGCGTGGGAATCTGCTCGGGCTCACCGTAGACCACCCCGCCGCTGCTGACGAACACGACCCGCCGCGTCCCCACCTCGAGGGCCGCCTCGGTGACGTTCAAGAGACCCAGGAGGTTGATGCGAGCATCCCGGGCCGGGTCGGCCACCGAAACGCGCACGTCGATCTGGGCGGCGTGGTGGTTCACCAGGTCGAAGCGGACCTCACGGAAGAGATTCCGGAGATCGGGATCCCCTATGTCCATCTCCACGAAGCGCGCACCCTCGGGTACGTTCTCCCGCTTGCCGGACGACAGGTCGTCCACGACCCATACCTCGTCGCCCCGGGCCAGATAGGCGTCGACGACGTGGCTTGCGATGAAGCCAGCGCCGCCCGTGACCAGCACCCTGCGCTTCGTCTCTCTCATGAGTCCTCTTGTAATGGTTCGCGCCTGTCCGTCGCCTCGGTCTCGGCGGGTGCGGCCCGCCGTCCCTGCGCACGCATCCCCCGCCGGCTCCGCGAGGAGCCGGCGGGGGACGGGAACGTAACGGATGCGAGCAAGGGTGAGGGCGTGGACACGTCCTCTCTTCGCCGCTACGGCTGCATCTTGCGGGCAAGCTGGACGACCAGGCCTTGTTTGAAGACCACATCTTTCATGGAGACGATGCGCGCCGACGCCATGTTCGACGTCACACCCACCACCTGGAGGCGTCCAGCCACATAGTGCTCGCCGGCATGGTGATCGAGGTAGTCGTACTCGTCCCCCACGCTCACTCCGTCGTCGGATCCCTGGTCCAGGAAGGCGATGCTCCCCACGTCCTGGAGGACCGCCGGACCCGCGAAACCCATGACCATGGCCTCCCCACCTCCCGATACTTCCTGGGCAAGCTGGCCGGGCTGCAGCGTGTACGAGGGCATCGGTCCCACCAGGTCCCCCAGGGACATGCGGAAGAACTCCTTGGTGACGATGGCCACGACACCGGCGTCGTTGACCTCGCTCACGGTGACCACGCCCGTGGGCGTGACCACCCGGCCCACGTCCGCGATGGTCTTGGTCACCCGGAAGGCCTGCAGCTCGGTCCCCACCTGGGGCGCCGGCCCATCCATCTTCAGAATCATCCGGTCGTAGCCCCGGGGCGTGCGGGACAAAGTCGCCTGTACGGCAAAGGACGAGATCCTTCCGGTGTGGTAGGGCTCGCTCTCCTCACCCCGGACCAGCCAGGGCGCCGAATAGACCATGTCCCTGGGAACCTGCACGTAGTTCCGCTCTCCAGAACGGATTACCCCCGAGACCATGATGGAGGTATCCTGGCGGAAGATGGTGGGCTGATCCCGCATGGCCTGGCGCGGAGGCGGAGGAGGTTCGGCCTGGGGCGGCCCCGGAGCAGCCTCCACGGTCACATCGGTGACGGCGGCCTCCTTGCCCGGAATCGTGAAGACCTGGCCCGGATAGATGAGGTTCGGATCGGAGATCTTGTCCCGGTTGGCCTCCCAGATTCGGCGCCAGTCAAAGGGATCCTGGTAGTACTCCTTCGCAAGATTCCACAAGCAGTCACCCTTCACGACCGTGTGGGTGACTACCTGCTGCGCGGGGGCAAATCCAGACAGAATCAGTACGGCAACGAACGCCGCGGCCGACCGAACCATGTGGGCTCCTTCGGCAAGTGGTACGGGGCTTTTCGCCCGGTGAACGCTCCCCGAAGATAGGGGTCGCTCGGTGCCGGGGTCAACGCGTTTTTTTTCGAAATGATTCATATGTTTCCCTCCGGCGGCGTGGCGAGGGGCCCCAAGGGGGCATCATTCGGGCCAGAACGGTGACGCAGCATGGCAAGAACCGCGCCGTGAATCGGGTCCCGTCACCCCGTCTCGGAGGCCAGCGAGCAGTACGCTCCGTCGCCCACGATCACGTGATCCAGGACGGGGATCCCCAGGGCCCGTCCGGCTTCGCTGAGCTGCCGGGTCACGGCCCGATCCTCCGCCGACGGCGTAGGATCTCCCGACGGATGGTTGTGCACCAGGATAACCCCGGCAGCCCCCTCCACCACCGCCGTGCGGAACACCTCACGTGGGTGGATCAGGGACGCGTCCAGGATCCCCCGGGTCACGGCCACCTCCCGAACCACGCGATGGCGGGTGTTGAGGAGAAGCGCGTGGAACTCCTCCTGGGGCAGGTCGCGCAACCGGGGACCCATGCGCCGGAACACGTCGGCGGGCCCCCGGACGGCCTCCTCGCCATCCCCGGCCTCCAAGGCCGCTCGGCGTCCCAGCTCCACCGCCGACAGGATGCGCGCGGCCGTCGCCGTTCCCACCCCCGCGATCTGCTCCAGCGTTCCCGGGTCCGACGCGCCCAGTCGCCGTAGAGACCCTTCGCAGGCAGCCAGCAGACGGTCGGCCACCACGAAGGCCGACGCTCCAACGGTACCGCTGCCCACCAGGACCGCCATCAGCTCGCGCACCGAAAGATAGCGGACCCCCAGGGTCCTGAGTCGCTCACGGGGGCGGTGGGTCGTGGGCCAGATCGCTGTCCCCAAGGAACGCCTCCCGTCACGGTGTGAGCCCCCGGTGCGGGGCTCGGGGGCGTCGGCCCTTGCCCGCGAGGGTGGACGTGGGCTCGACCGGCCGCACCGGGGTCCGAAAGCATGACTCCTGAGCCGGGGCGGCAGGATGGCCTCGTGGGTCGTCGTGAAGGTGCTTCCGCCGCCTCTTCTCGAGGCCTCAGGGGCCGCTGCGCCTACAGGCGGACCATCATGAGAAGTGCGTCC
>JASFRY010000300.1:0-5942 GCA_050114675.1 Gemmatimonadota bacterium
GCCCAGCTCCCGGCCCAGTTCGACCCGCTCCACCAGGTCGTCCGACCCGATGACCGCGCCGCCGAGGCACGCCGCGGCGCCGAAGAGCTCACCCGACTTCCCCCGGACCACGTCGAGATACGCACCCATGTCGAGGCGCTGTCCGGCGTTCCGTTCCTGGGCGATCTCGCCGGCGACGGTCCGCTCCACCGCACGGATGAAGCAGGCGAGGAAGCCGGGGGCCTCGGTCTCGGCTGCCGCCCGATACGCTCCCGTGAGGTAGTGGTCGCCCAGGACGAGGGCCGGGCCCACACCCGCGCGGGCGACCAGCGTCTCCTCGCCGCGCCTCTCCCCCGCTTCGTCGAGGATGTCATCGTGGAGGAGGGACGCTTCGTGAACCATCTGCACGGCCAGAGCCCCGCACCAGAAGCGAGCGTCCAGCGCTCCCCGGCGCTCCGGCGGAACCAGGGCATAGGCCACCAGGGGGCGCAGGAGCTTGCCCTCCACCGGGGGTACCGCCACACCCAACCCTCGGAGCCTCTCCGCAGCTTCCTCCAGGCCCTCACGGACCCGCTGCACGCCCGACTCGGTGGACCGCGGTGCGGGGGGCGCGTCCAGGACCCGCACCGGCGTCGCCGGGGGAGTCATGAGACCTCCACGGGGATGCGCCGACCCGCGGGATCGGGCGTGGGGGTGCGCACGGACCCGGGCGCGCTCCGGGCCTCGCGACGGCCCGCGCCCACGGTCAGCGCAGCGCAGACGGCCAGGCCCCCTGCCGTGGCAAGCACGGCGCCCCACAGCCCCGCCGCCAGGACCATGCCCAGCGGCATGAGGAGAACCACCCCGTAGTAGGCACCCATCCACCGCGTGGGGAGCCGCTCGAGCCCCAGCCCGGGTCCCAGCAGATCCAGGGCAAGCATGATGGCCAGGCCCGTCGCGTACCAGCCGGGGAGATTCATCCAAGGCATTCCGTAGTAAGCGCCTGTGACCTCCCATCTCCAGTAGGGTGTCAAGTAGCTCATGGCCGGATCCAGGGCCAGGTCCCACGCTGCCAGCCAGAGGGCGCCGAGGAGCACCCGTCCGATCCGGCTCCCGGGGAGGGCGCGGCGCACGATCAACCATGAGGGAAGGGCCATGAAGAACCAGCTCAGCGGGATCAGCACGGGGACCCGCCCGCCCAGCTTGGGGCCGAGAAGCGCTGTGTAGCCGTACCCGCCGAAGGGGAAGCCCGTCCCCGTGCCCACGTGTTCGGCCAGGAACGCCAACCCGTACACGGCGGCCAGAGCCGGGACCCACCGGGCCCGCAGCCGCCCCACCAGGACCACCAGCAGGGCGGAAGCGGCCACCACGATGTGGATCCGGGCGAAGAACCCGAAGGAAATGGCGTAGAAGCGGGCCGCCAGCGGAGTGGTCGGGATACGCTCGGGGTGGAGGGCGAAGTTCCAGTATCCTCCCACGGAGAGGAGCGTGAAGGCCAGGAGCACCACAAGCGCCCAGCGCTCGTGCGTCCGCGAGGGGGCCACGGGCGTCATGCCACCACCTCCATGCGCGCCCCGAACCCTGCCTCCACCTCGGCACGGAACTCCTCACACCCCCCGAACACGCCTACATCGGTGAAAGGGCCTGCGAGCAGCTCGGGGGCCACCCCGTCCTGGACCCGGCCGCCGAAAGCCAGTGCGTAGGGCTGACCGGGGTCGTAGAGCCCTTCCAGGAGCTGCACGGCCCGCGCCACGTCTCCGGCGGCGGCCGGAGGGGTGAGGGAGATGCAGACCAGGGAGGCACTCCGTCCCCGTTGGATCACGCCGAAGTCCTCGACAGGGACGTCCGGTCCGAGATAGAACACCTCCCACCCCATGCGCTCCAGGAGAACCCGGATGCACATGGAGCCCAGATGGTGGTGGTTGCCCTCCAGCGTTCCCACCACGGCCACCGGCCTGTCGTCCTCGATGCGGCCGGTCCGGTAGCCGTCGCTTTCGGCGCGCACCTTGAGAAGCACTTCCGTCATGGCCTGGCTGATCAGATGCTCCTCTCCCACCCGGAGCCGCCCCTGGGACCACGCTTCGCCCACCTGCTCCATGAGACCCCGGACGGCCTGATCGCAGAACGCAGAGAAGGGAATGGAGGCATCCCGGGCGAGGGCGTCGTACAGATGGGTGACCCGTCGGATGCTGCCTCGGGTGATCCACCCCATGGCCAGAGACCGGAATCGGCGGAACGAACCTTCGTCACGGACCTCCTTGAGCGCGGTCCACACATGAGGCTCGTAGGGATGGAAGGGGGAGAGCACCGTGTGGATTCCCCGGGCGCGGGCGAACTCCACGGCATCCTCCAGGTGGATGCGGCGGTGGCCCCCCGGTGTCTTGCCCGAGGGAAGGTCCCCTTCGTTGCACCACCGCTTGACCGTGGACGGATGGACCTCGAGGAGGTCCGCAGTCTCGGAGCTCGTGAGGGTAAGCTCCGGATTGAATCGCTCCATGGATGCCTGCCGAACGGTTTCGAGGGCACAAGACGACTTCCAACGGATCAGAAATCGTGCATGGAGTCCATGTAAACGATTTTGGGTGGATGTGTCAAGGATATACTGCTCTCAATCCGATCATTGACGAACCCGTGATCGGATGAGGAGAGCTCCGGGGGCTGATCGCAGGTCGGGAAGAACCCGTGGGATCAGGAGGCGAGGATCTGCCCGTCCTCGTCGAGCTCGGGATAGGGTCGGCCCTGCCGCCGGCATACCTCTGCGACCAGGGGATGAGCCCACTCGAAGAGCATGCGCCGGTAGGTCTCGTCGGGAATGCGGCGGGCGTCGTAGAGACCGGCGGCCTCCCGCTGGCGCATGGCCTCGTAGAGCAGAAGCGCCGTGGCCACCGAGACGTTGAGGGAGTGGACCATGCCCATCATGGGCAGCATCACGTGCTCGTCGGCCAGCGCCAGGCCCTCGTCGGAGACGCCGTGGAGCTCGGCGCCCATCATCAGGGCCGTCGGCCGCGTGAAGTCCACCTCCCGGAAGTCGCGCGCCCCCCGGGAGGGGTGGGCCGCCAGGACCCGGAACCCGCGTTCCTGCAGATGGCTCACCGCCGTGGTCACATCGGGATGGGTCCGCACCTGGATCCACTTTCGGGTTCCCGCCGAAGTGGCGTGGTGCAGATCCAGGCCCGTCTCCGGAAGCACGGCGTGGGCCTCCAGCGCGCCGGCCGCATCACAGTTCCTGAGGATGGCGGAGAAATTGTGGGACTTGTTCACCCGCTCCATGAGCACGGTCAGGTCCGGCTGGCGCCGGGCGAGGACTCGAGCCAATCTGTGGAAGCGTTCCGGGCGCATGGATCGGGCGGACGAGGTGGCGAGGACGAACGCTGGACGACCAAGTATATTGGTGGCGAGCTTGGCCGGGCATACCCGGCATCCCCCCCCAGCTCCGGAGGTCTTCTGACATCCATCCGCCGAATGTGCCCCGCAGAGGGCAGTGGGCTCCTCATCTCCGCGGCGTACGTCCACCAGGCCCCTGTCGGCGAGCTGCGCCTCTGTCCCGTGCGTGCGTAGATCCACCATGAGGTCGGGATTCGAGGCCCATGTGCGCGTCCTCATCGTCCACGAGGACCTGGACAGTGCCCGTCGCATCCGCGACACCCTCGCCGCGCTCGACTACCACGTCGTGGGCCTGGCCGGGACCGCGGAGGAGGCCATGGCCATGGCCGTGCGGGAAACGCCGGACCTGGCCCTGGTGGGCGCCAGGATGGAGCCGTCCCGCGGTGGCGCGGAGGTTAGCAACGTGCTGTCCCAGACCATGGGGATTCCCGTGGTCCGGCTGGCGGACGAGTCGGACCCCCTCATGGAAGGGGTGCTGAAGGACTCCAGCTACTTCGGGTACGTGACCCGGCCCTTCGACGGGCCCGCCTTGCGCGCGGCCATCGAGGTGGCCCTCTACCGGCACCGGCTGGAAGCGCTCCTGCGGGCCAGTGAAGGGCAGTTCAAGTCCATCCTCCAGAGCACGGCCGAAGCCGTGGTGGCCACCGATGCCCGGGGAATCCTCACCTTTGCGAACCACGCGGCGGAGGAGCTCCTGGGGCGCGAAGCCCGGTCCCTGGTGGGCCGGGACGCCAGTGAGGCAGTGGAGCTCGTCAGTGACCTGGCCAGGCTCTCCCGGCACCCCGTGCACGAGGTCCTGGCCGTGGGCAGGGGCTTCCTCCTCCCCGTGGGCACGACCGTCCGGGACGCGGACGGGGCCCTTCGGCCCGTGGGGGGCAGCGTCTCGGTGATCGAGTCCACCGGAGGGCGCATCGACGGCACCGTCATCGTCCTCACCCGTGTGCCCGATGAACCCATTGAACCCGCCCGCGCCACCCCTGCCGAGGGTCGGGAAGGCTACCGAACGGGCCAACGGACACGCGTGAACGGGGACCTGTGGGTGCGGTTCGTCCTGGACCGGGAAGGGCTCATCCAGGAGTGCAGCAACAGCTTCGCCCAGCTTCTGGGGGTCGGATCCGGGGAGGGTATGCACGGGCGCACCTTCCGGGAGTTCCTCCCCGTCACCGTCGAGTACGAGTACCTTGCGGCCCAGGTAAAGGCGGCGGGCGCCGTAGCACCCCACGAGCGGGTCCTGCGGCGGCTCGATGGAGCGCGCCTCACGGTGGTCATGGCGCTGCGTGTGACCGAGGAGGATCCCGGCATCGCCCTGGCGAGGGTCATGGACGTCAGCGGGTCCCGCCAGCTCAGGGAGCAGTGGGAGGCCATCCGCAGGATGGAGGCGGTAGGGCGCACCGCCGGCGGCCTCGGCCACACGCTGGACGACATCTTCCAGATCATCCGAAGCACGGCCGAGCACATGGCACCCGACGTGGACCGGCCTTCCCGTCAGGACCTCTCCACCATCACCGAGGTCGCCGATCGGGGCGCGGCCATCGTTCATGACCTCCTGGCGGTGGGCCAGCGCCACCCGACTTCGGCAGAGCCCACGGAAGTGGGTGAGATGCTCCGGTCCATGCTGCCGGAGCTCGCCGATCGGGCCGGGCCGCGGGTCCTGACCGCGCTCCAGTTGGCCGACGAGCCCCTCTGGGTCGACGCGGACCCGGCGCTCATGCGCCACGCCCTGTCACGTCTCGTGGACAACGCCAGGCAGGCGATGCCCGAGGGCGGCCGCGTCGTCTTCACCCTCGGCACGGACCTCGCCCTCCCCCTCGATGCCGATCCCGACGCCGGCCATGCGCCGCGGGAGTACGTGACCCTATCCCTTGCCGACTCGGGGGAGGGCATGGACGACGCCATCCGGGAGCTGGCGCCGGACCCCTTCTTCAGCACCCGGACCGACGGTCTGGGGCTGGGACTCTCGGTGGCGTTCGGCCTGGCGCGCCAACACGGAGGCTGGCTCTCCCTGGAATCGAGTCCGGGGAGCGGCACGACGGTTATGGTCTACCTGCCCCGGAGGACGGCGCCCCAGGAGAGGCCGACGCCCGAGGAGCCGTAGCGCCGGCGATCCGGGAGATCCGGGAGCACGCTTTCCTCACGACACCGCCCCGATTGCCTTATCCTATCGGGGGCCGGGGTGGCGAAACGGTAGACGCAGGGGACTTAAAATCCCCTGGGGGAAACCCCGTGTGGGTTCGAATCCCACCCCCGGCACTTCGTTGTGGTACTGTGTGAAGGCGTTACGGGTATAGGCCCTCTGTGGCACCCGGCGGTCGTGTGGCGCTTGGCACGACGTGTTGGTACGAGCATGGTACGAGATTTCGCCCGCGCTTTCCTTTCGTACCAGCCGCCAACGTCGCGCCGAAGGGAAACGAGACTGCGAGTGCGATCCGTGAGCACTCCGGCACCGCAGAGACAGCGGATGCCTCTGGTGAGCGGTTCCGACCAAATGGGACCGGAGGAAGCCCCATTCAGTCGGGGGTACAGGCCGGAGGCTGGAGACGCATGGACACACCAGTCGTCCGAAGCCGTCCCCAGCCCTAGTGGACTGTAACAGATAAGCG
>JASFRY010000301.1:0-5935 GCA_050114675.1 Gemmatimonadota bacterium
CCCCGAGCCTTCACTCCCACAAGCGGTCGATGCCCTCCACCGCGTCGAAGCCGGCGTCGGACGACAGGATGCGGCGGATGCCGCGGCGCTCCATGGCCGCCACATGGAGCGCGTCGCGGGCCGACAGGCCTCGGCGGTCCACAAGAAGATCTCTCGCCCTGAGCACGTCGTCCAACTCCACGGGATAGACCTCGTCGGCCAGGCCCAGGAGCGCGGCGATGCACGGCTCGATGGCATCCCGGCGCCGGATCGACGTGTAGCCGGTGCAGGATCTCCTGGATGACCTCCACGCGGTGACCAGACGCTCCTGGCCGGCAATGAGGCGCTCCAGGATGCGGCGCGCAGCGTGCTTGTTCGGATGCTCCGCGCCCACCAGGTACATGGGCACGTTGGAGTCGACGAAGATCATCCGCCCTCGGCGTAGCCCCGGGCGATCTCCGCTTCCATGGCCTCGGGGTCGGCGGTGGGATAGCTGAACTCGGCTGCCTCGCGTACCACGAGGAGCTTGCGCTCGGCGCTGGTCGCGGGCTCGCCGGTGCGGGCCTCGCGGAGCGTCCGGCGCACGTACTCGGATACCGTCATGCGGCGGCGCCTGGCGGCGCTCCGGATCTCCGCAAACTCGTCCTCCTCGAGGAGGACCTGGAGGCGATGACTCATGCTATGAGTATGATCGGCTCATCATGTGAGTGTCCATGGTGGTCCGAGCCCCGGCGGAGGCGCCCAGGGGATCAGGCCGCGCGGGAAAGCCCTCCTCCGTTCGCGCGTATGCCCCCTGGGAGGCGCAGCCATGTCCAGACGCGCAACCGGAGTCCTGGCCCTCGCCCTCGCCGCGCTGCTCACGCCGGCGGGGGCCGAGGCGCAGATCCCCGCAGTGCCGCCCGAGGTGGCGTGGGCGGCCCTGGGCGTGGACGTGCGCCTGGAGGTGCGGCGCTTCGACCTGCCGGGCCGCGACTTCGCCCACGCGCGCCGGAGCCTCGCCCTGCTGGGTCCCACGACGGAGGACGGCTCCCACAGCCACGCCCTGACCACGTACGACGTGTCGGTGCGGTGGAAGCTGACGCCGGGCCCCTCCGGGTGCCGGGCCGAGGACGTGCACGTGGTGGCGCGGATCGTCATCGACCTTCCCCGGTGGCCCGGGGCGCGGGACGCGCCGGAACGGGACGCCCGGGCGTGGACCGTGGTGGAGGAGGCGCTCACCCACCATGAGAACCGCCACCGGGACGCCGCCCTGGAGGCGGCCTACCGGCTGCGCCGCAAGCTCACCGACGCGCACGCCCGGAGCTGTTCCGGGCTGACCCGGCGCGTGGACACCGTGACCCGGCAGGTCCGCCGGGAGCTGAGGGCGGCGCAGGCCGCCATCGACCGGGAGGAACGGGGTCCCTCTTCACGGTGACGGGGCCGTCCGGGCCGGCGCCGGGAGGAGCGCCAGGGTTCCCGCCGGCGCCGATGTCCGGGTCACCGACACCCGGATCGGCGCCCCGTCCCTGACCCGCCTCATCCTCCGCCGTGGATGTAATGCCGGAGCTGGACGTTCTCGTTCTCCGCCACGATACGGCAGGCGTTCACCAGGTCCCCGATGGAGACGATCCCTACCAGACGGCGGCCCTCCATGACTGGGAGGTGGCGGACACGGTTCTCGGTCATGACGGTCATGCACGCGTGGAGGTCGTCCTCGGGCGCGGCCACGATGAGCTCGCGGCTCATGACCGAACCCACCGTGATGGTGCCGAGCGGCGCCGACTCGGCCGTGAGCCTGAGGACGTCCCGTTCCGTGACGATGCCGACGAAGGCGTCCCCCTTCATGACCAGCAGAGAGCCGATGTCGTGGTGCACGAGGGCCTTCACCGCGTCGACCACCGAGCGGTCTGCGGCAATGGTGACGATCTCGTGCCCCTTCTGCCGGAGGATCTCACGGATCTTCATGGCTGCCTCCTCGGGGCAGGACGAGGATGGGGGGCAGGCGCCCATATTGCAGGAGTCGTGCCCGAAGCGATAGTTCCTTGTCGTTGCGTTCGCGCCGGCGCGAACCCCGAGACCCTCTCCCCTCGCCAGGACAAACCCATGCCGACCCCACACCGTCCCCTGACCATCCCCGCCCTCGCCGTCCTCGGAACCATGGTGCTGTGGGCACCCCACGCCTCCGCCCAGATGGCCGGGCACGAGCATGCGCAGGAGCAGGCGCAGGCCATGCCCACCGAGGCGGGCCAGGCCACCTTCGCGGCCATCGCCGAGATCGTCTCCATGCTCCAGAGCGACCCCTCCACCGACTGGAGCCAGGTCGACATCGCCGCGCTCCGGGAGCACCTGGTGGACATGGACCGGGTCTTCACCGGGGTGCAGGTCGATGAGCAGCCGGTGGAGGGCGGCGTGGAGATCACGGTCACCGGCTCGGCCGACGACGTGGCATCGGCGCGCCGCATGGTGAACGCCCACGCGGCCATGATGCGGTCGATGGGCGAGATGGGGGACTCGGAGCTGGCGGTCGACGACCGTGGTGACGCGCTGGTGCTCACGTGGACGACGTCCGACCCCGACCAGGTGGCGAAGCTGCGGGGGCTCGGCTTCTTCGGATTCCTGGCCCAGGGAGACCACCACCGGCATCACCACCTCATGATCGCGACGGGAAGGAATCCGCACGGGATGGAGTAGAGGAGAAGCGGGGCGTCGGCCGGTAAGGAGCTTTTCCTCTGGCTTCCCCATGCCGGGGCGTCCTACCTTGGGCGGAACCCACCACCCCCCGGGACCATGTCGGATACCCTTCCGCGGCTCAACGCCGCACTGAAGGACCGCTACCGCGTCGAGCGGCAGATCGGCGCGGGGGGGATGGCCACGGTCTTCCTGGCCGAGGACCTGAGGCACCGGCGGAGCGTCGCCCTCAAGGTCCTGCGTCCCGAGCTGGCGGCGTCGCTGGGCTCCGACCGGTTCCTCACGGAGATCGAGGTCACCGCCAACCTCCAGCATCCGGGCATCCTGCCCCTCCACGACTCGGGCGAAGCCGACGGGCTCCTCTACTTCGTCATGCCGTACGTGCGGGGAGAGTCGCTGCGGGAGCGGCTGGACCAGGAGGGCCCCCTGCCGGTCATGGATGTGGTGAGGATCCTGCGGGACGTGGCGGACGCCCTGGCCTATGCGCACGAGCAGGGCATCGTCCACCGGGACATCAAGCCCAGCAACGTGCTCATGTCCGGCCGGGGCCACGTGGTGGTGAGCGACTTCGGGATCGCCAAGGCGGTGAGCGGGGCCCGGGGCCCCTCCACGCTGACGTCGGCGGGGATCACGCTGGGGACCCTGGCGTACATGGCGCCCGAGCAGGTCTCCGGCGAGCCGACGGTGGACGCCCGGGCGGACGTCTACTCCCTGGGGGCCATGGGCTACGAGCTGCTCTCGGGCCGGCTCCCCTTCCAGGGCGACTCGCCCCGGGCCGTGCTGGCCGCGCAGCTCACCCAGACACCCGAGCCCATCGGGAAGCTCCGGCCCGACGTGCCGCCGCCCCTGGCCGACGCCATCATGCGGTGCCTGGAGAAGGACCCGTCGGACCGGTGGCAGCGGGCGGAAGACGTCCTGCATGCGCTGGCGCCCCTGGGCACGGGAGGGCGGCACGGTGCGGGCACCCCGGCGCGCACGACGGGAGCCCCGCGGCGCCGCACCCTGTGGGCCGCCGCCGGCGCCGTCCTCGTGGTGGCCGCCGCCGTGGGCGGCTGGTTCGCCCTGGGGCGCGGGGGCGGCGGAGCGGCCGACCAGCCCCGCATCGTCGCGGTGGTCCCCCTGGCCACCATCGGCGGCGACGCGTCCACCCAGGCCTTCGCCTCGGGCCTGGTGGAGGTCCTGGCCAGCCGGCTGACCGAGCTCACGCGCTTCGCCACGGTCCCCATGTGGGTGATCCCGCCCAACGAGGTCCGGGAGCTCCAGATCACCTCGGCGGCCCAGGCGCGCAAGGAGCTGAACGCCACGTTGGCGGTGACCGGCAGCCTGCAGGCCCTGGCCGACGGGGTCCGGCTCACCCTCAACCTGGTCGATGCCGAGACGCTCCGTCAGCTGCGCTCCACCGTGCTGTCCGGCCCCCTGACCGACCTGGCCACCTGGCAGGACGGGGCCGTGGAGCAGGCGCTGGGCATGCTCGACGTGCAGCCCGGCGAGGACTGGTCGGCGGCGCCGGAGGGCGGGACGGGCGTGGGCACGGCCTACGAGCTGTACGTCCAGGCCCGCGGGTATCTCCAGCGAACCACCGGCGTGGAGGCGGCCATCGACACGGCGACCGCCCTCTTCAACCAGGCGCTGGCCGAGGACAGCAGCTACGCCCTGGCGTGGGCCGGGCTGGGCGAGGCCGACTGGAACAAGTACCGCCAGACGCTGGACACGCAGTACGTGGCCCGGGCCATCGCCTCGAGCCAGCGGGCGCTGGCGCTGTCCGACTCCCTCCCCCAGGTGTGGACGACCCTGGCCATCATCGACAACGGCATGGGCCGCTCGGAGGACGCGCTGGCCAACGCGGGACGGGCCCTGGAGATCGACTCGCTCTATACGGAGGCCTACCTGGAGCTGGCCACGGCCCACCGGGATCTCCAGCAGTTCGACCAGGCCGAGGAGGTTCTCCAGGGCCTGGTCGACCGACGGCCCTACTACTGGAAGGGCTACGCCGACTTCGCGTTCCTCCGGTACGTACAGGGCCGCTACCCGGAAGCCGCCGACCTGTACCATCGCGCCGGCGAGCTGGCGCCGGGCAACCCGAACCTCACCCGCAACGCGGGCGCCATCTACTTCTTCCTGGACCGGTGGAAGGAGGCCCGCGAGATGCTGCTGCGCTCCATCGAAGCCGAGCCGGGTCCCGGTGCCGTCTCCAACGTGGGCACCCTGGACTACTTCGAGGGCGACTTCCAGGCGGCGGCGGAGCGCTACCGTCAGGCCATCGCGCTCCGTGAGCGGGACTACGTGTACTGGCGGAACCTGGGGGATGCCTACCGCCAGATCCCGGGACGCGACGCCGACGCCCGCGCCGCGTACGAGAAGAGCCTGGCGCTGGCGCAGGACGAGCTGCGGGTGAACCCCTCCGACAACGTGGTGCTGCAGAACGTGGCCTTCGTCGAGGCGGCGCTGGGCCACGATGACGACGCGCTGGCCATCGTCGATCGGCTCGAGCCCAACACGGGCGACGACGCGGACCAGATGGTCTCCCTGGCCCAGACGCTGGAAGAGGTGGGCCAGCGGGACCGGGCGCTGGGGTGGATCACCAAGGCCCTGGACCAGGGCTACTCCCGCAGGATCATCGAGAGCGAGCCCCAGCTCGCCGGGCTCCGGAGCGATCCGCGGTTCCAGGCGGCGTTGGCGGCTGCGGGGGATTCGGGGCAGGCGGCGCGCTGAGGGGAGCCTGCCCCTTCCGTCGAAGAGTGGGTCACGGCGCGCTACCTCTGCGCCTTCAGCTTCGCCTGGACCTCCGGCAGCCAGTTCCGCATCTCGACCACGGGGTCATCCACGGTCTCCGTAGTGGTGAGGACGAAGTGCCGGTCGTCGGGGGCCACGGCGTAGGTGTGTTCAATACCGTACCTGACGAAGGGGCCCAGTCTGAACAGGGCCGTCTGACCCTTCACCCTGAACGCCGGGGACGTGGTCAGTGAGGCCGCCATCATACGGGCGTTCCAGCCCGTGCCCATGTAGAAGAGGGTCTTCCCGTCGTGCGACCATTGCGGGAAGGTCCCCCCCTCCGCGGACACCTGCCACTTGCTGCCTCGCGTCGCGGGAAAAGGCCGCACGAACACCTGCGGTCGGCCGGAGGCGTCCGAAGACACGTAGGCGAGCCAACGTCCGTCCGGCGAGAGCGCCGGCTCCCCCTCACGAACGTCCGTGGCCACCAGCGGCACACGTGCCGTGTCACCCGCCGCGTGAACCCCCTCGATGTCACCGTGACCCGCGAAGTCCGGATTCGTCTCGTACACGATCC
>JASFRY010000302.1:0-5931 GCA_050114675.1 Gemmatimonadota bacterium
CGGCCCTCGCCTCTTGGGGGCCCGCCGAAGCGGGAAGGAAACGGACCGGCAGGGATCAGCCGCGCCGGGGGCCTCGGCCCCTGGGCGGCCCGCTCCGCGGGCGGCCCCGATCGAAGTCGGCTCGCACCGCCCGACCACGGATCGTGGTCCCGTTGAGGGCGGAGATGACCTTGCGTGCCACGTCCTCGTGGACCTCCACCAGGGAGTGGGACTCGCGGATCTCGATCTTGCCCAACGTGTTGCCCCCCACGTCGGCCTCGCCGGTGATGGCGCCCACCAGGTCTTTGACGCTCAGACCGTCCCGCTCGCCGACGCTGAGAAAGAGCTTGACCCACGCGGTGGGCGCAGGCCGCCCCTCCCTCCCCGGGGGTGCCGGTGCGGCCGGGGGCGCGGGAGGCGGTGTCTTCTTGCGGAGAAGTGCCGCGGCGGCGGCCGCCACCTCGGCAGGGTCGAAGCGCTCGAAGAGGGGCTCCAGGAGCAGGAGGTAGGGGGTGGCATCCTCGGTCTCGATGGCCCGCGCCAGCATCTCGCGGAACCGGTCCGCCTCGTCGTCACTCCGGCGGGGCAGCGGCGCGGGCTCGAGCTTGTAGCCCGTGCGTCGGGCCACGTCACGCAGATGGGGCATCTCCCGGGGGAGGACCAGCACGTACCCTCCACCCGACAGGCCGTGACGGCGATCCAGGGAATCGGGGTCGGCCGGCACGTCACAGCTGACCACGACGACGCCCTCCGCGCCCTCCGAAGCGCTCCGCGCCTCCAGCTCGTGGACGCCCAGCCACACGGGAACCGGCGCATCGCCCGGCGCGCCGGCCACATACCCGTGGAGGGTCAGGTAGTCCCCGACGTCGGCGGCCCGGTCCTCGCTGCGCGTGAAAAGGAGGGCGTGGCGCGCCTCACCGCCGAGGATCTCCGCTACGGTGGCCAGGATCCCCTCCTCCTTGGGCTCGGGGACGACCCGGTACCGCAACGTCCCCCGATGGGGTGACGTGGCCCGTCCGTCTGCGCCGTCCGCGGGCCTGGGCGGGACCGTCGTGGCGCGCCGGACGTGCCGCTCGACGAAGTCCTCCACGCCGTCGGTCACGGGAAGCGCCGTCACGATCCTCTGACCTTCCTTGGGGAGGAAGTCCACGACCTCCTCCAGGGGCCCGAAGCCGACCAGGCGGTCCAAGCGGTCGGCCTGGTCCACCACGAGCGCCTCGACGCCCTCGAGCGCCACGTCTCCGGACCGCGCGGCGGCCAGGGCGGCCTCGGGGGTGGCGAAGAGGAAGTGGGCGCGCTTGGGAAGCACCCACGGCGAGCCGAGAGCCGCTACCGTGTGGCCCGACGCCTGTCCGAGACGCTGGACGGACTCGGCCAGGCGCTGGGCACCCTCCGCCGTGGGCGTGATCACGAGCACCTTGGTTCGGGTGGCCTCGAGGTCGATCCGCTCCAGGAGTGCCGCCGCCCAGGCCACCAGGACACCGCTGCCCGGGCCCGCCGCCAGAAGGAGGTTGTTGCCGCGACGCAGCACCGGGATGGCCGCTTCCTGAAGGGGCGTCGGATGCTCGATGCCCTCCGCGGCCAGGGCTTCCACCAGCTCGGGTGAGAGCCCGAGCTCCTCGAAAGAGTCCATCAGCTGGGTTCGCCGGAGCCGCGCCCGCCGCGGTCGCCGGGCTCATAGGGAAGCTGGTTCAGGAACTTCTGGATCTCGTAGTCGATCCTGGAGGTGCGCAGGCCATCGGTGTTGGCCACGACCTCGGTGTAGGGCCCGTGCCGGTGGACCGCCAGGGTCGCGGTGCCTTCGGCTCCCGTGAAGGTCGCGCCGTGAGGCGTGCCCTTGCTCCGGGAGAGCCCGATCCGCTCGGGGAGGACGGCGTCCGCCTTCTCCAGCACCTCGCCGGGTGACAGGGCGGTCTTTCTCTGATATCCAGCCATGGTTCGGTCTGCCTCGGGATGAAGACGAGGGCGTCAGGGACGCAGAAAGGTGCGCAGGCCGTCGTGCTTGCGGAAGGGCTGGAGCGCCGCGTCATCGCCCGCCAGAACAGGCGGTTCCCCCACGCCCGCCTCCCGTGCCAGGGCGCCCTCCCGCACGATCTGCTCGGCATAGCGGTCCACGTCGAGGGCCGCCTTCACAGCCGTGTGCTCCAGTCCCAGACCCTCTGCCAGGCGCACGAGCACATCCACCCGACCGACGTCCTCCCCTCGCCGGAAGAATGCCTCGAAGATGGCGAGGCGGACCTCGTCCCCCACGCCCGACGCGTGGGCGTAGGCGGCGAGCTCGTGGGCCTTGCGGCTCCACGGGATCAGGCGGGGTTCGGCGCCGGGGGACAGGTCGAGCTCGTCTGCCAGCGCTGCGGCCTCCTGCCGGCGGCGCTTCCACCACGCGCCGTCGGGATCGAGGAGGGGCGTGGGGGGCGGCCGCAGCTCCAGAGCCACGGGGCGGACGGAGACTTGCCCTCCCGACGGGTGGAACCGGCCCAGCGCCTGCTCCACCACCCAGGAGAGGGGGTCGACGAAATCGAAGTAGAAGAGGATGTCGGCGGTGGCCATGGACGGAAGCTCGCCGCCGGTGGAGGGGGCCGCAAATGCACCTGCGACCCCCTCTGCGGCGTCAGCCGACCGGCTTTCCCTTCCAGTAGGCGTGGGCCGACACGGCCGAGCAGTTGAAGGCGAACCCCAGGTCGATCTCCATGGCGTCGCCCGCAGCGACCGCGGCCGCGATCTGCGCATCCGTGGTCAGACGGGTGTTCGCCGCCGCCGAATTCGTGAACAACACCTCGACCACCTCCCACGCGACGTTGAAGTCCGCCCCGCCGGGCGCGTCTCCCACGTGGTCGTGACCCAGCACCGCAGTGGGATCGCTCCCATATACGGCGGGCATGGCTCCGGTGGCTACGCCGGCCAGGTCGGCGTCGTGGTCGGGGCAGTTCCCGGGCACGCCCGCGCAGTTGAGGGGGATGGCGGCGCCCGCCACCGCAGAGCCGGCCGGATACTCCACGATGTAGAGGGGCGAGACCGCGTGGCCGTTGGCCTTGGAGGGCAGGGGCGCCTTCTCCGGTGTGAGGAGATACATCAAGTTGCCCGTCTCCGCGTCGAATGCGGGCTCGATGGCGGCGCGGCCGACCACCCGCTCACCCGTGGGTGCCTCCGTGGGGACCGGCTTCCCCGCCATGGTCGGCGCATTCCCTTGCTCCGATCGCGAGGCGGCAAGGGGTGAAGTGGGGGAGTCACCGGCGCAGCCGGCGACGAAGGGAAGGATGACGAGGGGTACGAGCGCGCGTGAGCACCGCGAGTACAGTTGGGCAGACACGGCGACCTCCTTTGCCGCGGAGAGGGAACAAGCATACTCGAATTCGCGGCGTCGCAGGGGGCGCACGAAGAAGCCCACGGGCGAGGAATGCGGGGCCGGTCGGGTCCGACTGTGGACGAGGCCGCCGCGAGGATCGCTCTTCATGAAGGCGGGACGCCCTCGAGAAGTCAAGATCCCCCGACGTCCCTTCGTCGCTCGAAGGATCCAAAGAGGCCCCGGGAATGCTTGATCCCCTCCCACCGGCTCTCGATATTCCGGGACCCGTTTCCTCGCCCTCGATCACGAGACCGTCATGCGGTATAGCGCCAATATCGAGCGTCTTCAGCCGTCCGCGACCATCGCCGTCAGCACGTTGGCCAAGCGCCTGGCCGCGGAGGGTCGGGACATCATCAACCTGAGTGCCGGGGAGCCCGACTTCGACACACCCGCCTTCATCGCCGACGCGGGGGTGGCGGGGATCCGGGGCGGGCATACGCGCTATACGCCTCCTCCCGGGATCCCGGCCCTTCGCGAGGCCATCGCCGCGCGGCTCACCGAGCGCGCAGGCCGTGAGATGGATATGGCGGGCGTGGTGGTTACGGCGGGCGCCAAGCAGTCCCTCTTCAATGCCATATTCTGTCTCTTCGGGCCCGGGGACGAGGTCCTCATCGGAGCTCCCTACTGGACCAGCTATCCCGACCTGGTCAACATCGCCCGGGCCGAGCCGGTGCCCGTGTTCGGAGACGAGGACGACGACTTCAAGCTCACGCCGGCGTCGCTGGACGCGGCGGCCACCGAGCGCACCCGCGGGCTCATCCTCAACACGCCGTGCAACCCCACGGGCGCCCTCTACACCCTCGACGAGCTGCAGGCGCTGGCCGAGTGGGCCCGGGACCACGACGTGTGGCTCATCACCGACGAGATCTACCGAAACATCTACCACGAAGACGACCGACCCGCGGCTCCCGGACTCCTGGACCTTCCGACCGAAAGCGTGGGTGACTTCGTTCTGGTGGACGGTGCGTCCAAGAGCTACGCCATGACCGGATGGCGGGTGGGCTTCTCGTGGTCCAAGCCCGAGGTGGCGAAGAAGTTCGCCGACCTGCAGAGCCAGATCACGTCCAACGCAAGCACGCCCGCCCAGATGGCTGCCCTGGAGGCCTTCGGCAACCCATCCGCAGCCCAGGCCTCGGTGAGCGAGATGGAAGCGGCATTCCGCCGCCGCCGCGACCTCGTGGTGACGCGCATGAAGGAGCTCATGCCCGACGTGCCCTTCGTCTATCCCCGGGGCGCGTTCTACCTGTATTTCCGGGTGGATCACCTCTTCGACGGTTCGGTCCAGAGCGGCACCGCGTGGTGCAGCGCGCTCCTGGAGGCCCAGGGCGTCGCGCTGGTGCCCGGCGCGGCCTTCGGCGACGACCGGTGGGTGCGGATGAGCTACGCCGCGTCGGACGAGGACATCGAGAGGGCCATGAAGCGCGTGGCGGAGTTCGTGGCGTCCTCCTGACCGGTTCGCTCCCTCAGGCCGCGAAGGCGGCGGCCACCTTCCGGGCCGCCGCCACCGAGGACTGGACGTACTGACCGCCGAACAGGTTCACGTGCACCAGCAGGTAGTAGAGCTGGTAGAGGTCCCTGCGGTACGCGCCGTAGGCGTCGGTGATGGGCCGGACCTCGTCGTAGGCGGCGTAGAAGGCGGCCCCGAACCCCCCGAACAGCTCGGTCATGGCCAGGTCCACCTCCCCGTGGCCCCGGTAGACCGCCGGGTCGATGATGACCGGGTGCCCGTCCGCCGACGCGAAGGCGTTTCCTCCCCACAGGTCACCGTGGAGGAGGTGGGGTGGGCCCCGGTCCACGTCGGCCAACGCTTGGGGGATGGTGTCGACCACGCGGTCCAGCACGCGGCCTTCCGCACCGTCCAGGTATCCCCGGCTCCGGGCGCGCTCGAGCTGGGGAGCGATGCGGTGGATCTGCCAGAACCGGGCCCAGGAGCGCTGGGTTCCATTGGTCTGGGGGAGGGACCCGATCCAGTTGTCCAGGTGCCATCCGAAGCCATCCTCGGGATCCGGAGAGGCGTGCAGCGCCGCGAGCCCGCGGCCGAGACGCTCACCGTAGTCGGAGGCGGGCCTGCCGGCCTCGATGTGCTCCATGAGGAGCCAGGATGGAGCGCCCGACCCCCCTCCCCGCGCAACGGGCTCGGGGACCCGCAGCCCGCCGGACGATCGGAGGGCCCTGAGCCCATCGGCTTCGGCTTCGAAGAGGTCCGGCGGGGCCGACGCGTTCCACTTGAGGAAGAAGGAGGCGCCCCCCGCGATGTCGAGGCGGGCACCGTGGTTGATGCAGCCCCCGCCCACCGGAACGACACGCTCGATGTCCACCGGAGCTCCAAGTCCGGCCAGGGCTTCGCGCACGCTCTCCCGGACGGGAGGGGGGAGGGCATCACTCATGGTGCCGGCGCATCCGGGTCACGGAGGTCGTCCAGCAGGCCACGGCACGCGGCATCGATCATCCGGTACACATTCTCGAAGCCGCGGCTTCCACCGTAATAGGGGTCGGGGACCTCGTCCCCGTCGGCGTCGGGATCGAAGTCCCGGAGCAAGGCCAGGCGGGCCCCGGACCCCAACGCGGCGGCCATGCGCTCCAGGCTCCGCAGGTTCTCCCGGTCC
>JASFRY010000303.1:0-5909 GCA_050114675.1 Gemmatimonadota bacterium
GGGCTTGGGGAAGTCCGACACGGTCTCGTAGATCCTGCGACGCTCATAGATCCGCCGCTGCTCCCCCGGCGTGCGGGCCGCGAACTCGGTGATGTCCGCGCCCGCCACGAAGGCCTTCTCTCCCGCGCCGTGGATGACCACCACCCTCACGTCGTCGTCGTCCGCCAGGGCGTCGAAGGTCTCCCTCAGAAGACCCCGGACCTCGGCGTTGAGGGCGTTGAGCTTGTCGGGGCGGTTCAGCGTCACCACGGCCACGCCGTCGTCGCGCTTCTCCACCAGGACGGGAGAGTCGCTCATGGGTCACGCGCTCCAGTCGTAGAATCCCTGCCCGCTCTTCTTTCCCAGCTTCCCTTCCTGCACCATGCGCTTCAGGAGCTCCGGCGGGCGAAACGCGTCGGAGCCCAGTGTTTCGTGCAGGTACTCGGCGATGCCCAGCCGCACGTCCAGCCCCACCAGGTCCGTGAGCTTGAGGGGACCCATGGGATGCCGGTACCCCAGCTCCATGGCCTTGTCGATGTCTTCGGGCGCCGCCACGCCCTCCTCCACCATGCGGATGGCCTCCATTCCCAGGACGATCCCGAGCCGCGACGACGCGAAGCCCGGGCTGTCCTTCACGACCACCGGCTCCTTGCCCAGACGTCGGGTGAACGCCACCGCAGCCATACGGGTGGCGTCGGAGGTGTCCGGGCCCCACACCACCTCCACCAGCTTCATGAGGTGCACGGGATTGAAGAAGTGGAGGCCGACGAAGCGCGACGGATCCCCCAGGGCCCGGGCGATCTTCTCGATGGAGAGCGACGAGGTGTTGCTGGCCAGGAGCGCGTCGTCGGGCGCGGCTCGGTCCACTTCGGCGAAGATCTCGCGCTTCAGCTCCAGGACCTCGGGGACGGCCTCGACCACCAGGTCCGCGTCGGCTGCGGCGTCGGCGACGGCGGTGGCCGGGGCGATGCGCGCCAAGGCTGCGTCCCGGGCGTCGGCAGCCACCTTTCCCAGCTCCACGCCCTTGTCCAGGTTGGCCCGGATCCGGCTCAAGCCCTTCTCCACGGCCGTCTCGTCCACGTCGTACAGCGCCACGTCACATCCGGCGGCGGCGCACACGTGGGCGATGCCGTGCCCCATGGTTCCCGCGCCCAGCACCGCCACCCGTTCGATGGTCTTCATGCTCCCTCCACCAGCATGGCGATCCCCTGGCCCACGCCGATGCACATGGTGGCCAGTCCTCTGCGCGCCTTCCGGCGTCGCATCTCGTGAAGAAGCGTTACCACGATGCGTGCTCCCGAGCATCCTACCGGATGGCCCAGGGCGATGGCACCTCCGTTGACGTTGGTGCGCGCCGGGTCCAGGTCGAGCTGTCGGATGCACGGGATGGACTGGGCGGCGAAGGCCTCGTTGAGCTCCACCAGGTCCAGGTCGGCCACGTCCCATCCGGCCCGGTCCAGCGCCTTCCGGGTGGAGGGGACGGGCCCCATCCCCATCCGGTGGGGCTCCACGCCCGCGACGGCTCCGCACACGATGCGCGCCATGGGCTCCAGACCGAGCTCTCCGCCCCGCTCGGCGCTCACCACCAGGAGGGCGGCGGCCCCGTCGTTGATCCCCGACGAGTTCCCGGCGGTGACGGTGCCGTCCTTCTTGAAGGCGGGACGGAGTCGGGCCAGCCCCTCGGGCGTGCTGTCGGGGCGGGGGTGCTCGTCGACGTCGACCACGATGGCATCGCCCTTCCGCTGGGGGATGTTCACCGGGATGATCTCATCGTCGAAGCGCCGCTCCGCCAGCGCCGAGGCGCACCGCATCTGGCTCTCCAGGGCGAAGACGTCCTGCTCCTCCCGCGTGATGCCGTGGTCCGCGGCCACCACCTCGGCGGTCTGCCCCAGCCCGATGGTCCACTCCGGGGCGAAGGCCGGGTTGGGAAAGCGCCATCCGATGACCGTGTCCGCGACCTGGGGGTTGCCGTAGGCGTAGCCCCGCTCCGGCTTGAGCATGACGTAGGGCGCCCGGCTCATGCTCTCCACGCCGCCGGCGATGAAGACGTCGCCCTCGTCGGCGGCGATGGCGTGCGCCGCCGACAGCACCGACTGCATGCCGGATCCGCACAGGCGATTGATGGTCTGACCCGGCACCTCCACGGGAAAGCCGGCGCGCAGCAGCGACATGCGGGCCACGTTCCGGTTGTCCTCGCCGGCCTGGTTGATGCAGCCCAGGATGACGTCGTCCACCGTGGCGGGGTCGATGCCGGTGCGCTTCACCAGCGCCTCCAGCGTCAGAGCCGCCATGTCGTCGGGCCGAACCGGAGCCAGAGCGCCTCCGTGTCGGCCGATGGGGGTACGGACGCCGTCGATGATCCAGGCTTCTCGCATGTCTCTCCAGCTCCTCGGTTGCTCGGCCTCTCCCCGGCGCTCAGCCGTCCAGGGCCACCCAGACGCTCTTCACCTGGGTGTACTTCTCCAGGGCGGCCTCCCAGCCCAGATCCCGGCCGAAGCCACTGAGCTTGTATCCGCCGAAGGGAGAGCCCGAGTCGTACTGGTTGTAGGTGTTGATCCACACGGTGCCCGCCTGGACCTCCTGGGCCACACGGTGGGCCTTGCCCACGTCGCGGGTCCAGATGCCGGCAGCGAGCCCATAGATGGTGCGGTTGGCCACGTCGATGGCATCGTCCACGTCGTCGAAGGGGATGACCGCCGCCACGGGCCCGAAGATCTCCTCCCGGGCGATGACCATCTCCGGCTCCACGTCGGCGAAGACGGTCGCTTTCACGAAGTTCCCCTTTCCGTTCACCGTGGCGCGCTCCCCGCCGGTGACCAGCCGTGCACCCTCTTCCTTGCCCTTCTCCACGTAGCCCATGACACGGTCGAGCTGCTCCTCGGTGACGATGGCGCCCAGACGCGTGCCCGAGTCCATGGGATCCCCGATGGTCATCTTCTCTGCGCGACCCCGGAAGGCGTCGACGAACTCGTCGTAGACCGAGCTTTCCACCAGGACGCGAGAGCCCGCGGCGCACACCTCGCCCATACCGTAGAAGATACCTGTGGAAGCCCCTCGGACCGCCGCCTTGAGGTCGGCATCGGCGAAGACGATGTTGGGGGACTTCCCGCCCAGCTCCAGCGACACTTTCTTGAGAGTCTCCGCCGCCTCGCGCATGACGATCCTGCCAACCTCGGTGGAGCCGGTGAACGCGATGGCGTCCACGCCCGGGTGCTTCACAAGGGCCGAGCCGGCCGTGGGGCCGAAGCCAGGCACCACGTTGAGCACGCCGGGGGGGAAGCCCACCTCGGCGGCGAGCTCGCCCAGCCGCAACGCCGTCAGGGGCGTCTGCTCGGCGGGCTTCAGGACGATGGCGTTCCCGGTGGCCAGGGCCGGCGCCACCTTCCACGCCGCCAGGGAGAGAGGGAAGTTCCACGGCGTGATGATGCCCACCACGCCCACGGGCTCGCGGAGTGTGTAGTTGAGGTTGGGGCCGGACACGGGGATGGTGGTTCCGTGCACCTTGTCCGCCAGGCCCGCGAAGTAGCGGAAGTTCTCGACGATGCTGGGGAGGTCCACCTTCCGGGATTCGAAGTAGGGTTTCCCGTTGTCGGCGGTCTCCAGCCCGGCCAGCTCATCGGCGTGGGCCTCGATGGCGTCGGCCAGCTTCCACATGAGCTCGGCCCGCCTGTGGGGGTTCATGCGGCGCCAGGCCTTGTTCTTCATGGCCTCCCGGGCGGCCGTCACCGCCCGATCCACGTCTTCGGCGCGGCCCTCGGCCACCTGGGTGATGACCTCGCCCGTGGCGGGATTCGCGGTGTCGAAGGTGGCGCCGGACTGGGCGTCCACCCACTCGTTGGCGATCCAGAGGCGGTTGCGGATGTCGCTCATGAGGAGGCGGGGTAGGGGGGTGTGTTGTCCGATAAACGAAGACGGGGCCCGGAAGCTTCCGGACCCCGTCCTTCCTCCATGGCCTGGCTCAGCGCCCCTTGAACTCGGGCTGGCGCTTCTCCACGTAGGCCGCGAGGCCTTCCTTGGCGTCCTCGCTGGCGAAGAGCTGGGCCTGAAGCTCGCGCTCCAGGGCCAGCGCCAGCTCGAAGGGAAGCTCGGCTCCGGTCTGTACCGAACGCTTGATGAGACCTACCGCCTTGGTGGCCTTGCCGGGCGTGGTGAACTGCTCGGCGTAGGCCAGCACCTTCTCCAGGAAGTCGTCTCGGCTGTCGGCCTCGATGATCTCGTTGACCAGGCCGTACTCCTGGGCCTTGTCGAATCCGAAGGTCGCGCCTTCCGCCATGAGCTGGATGGCCTTGGCCTTGCCCACAAGGCGAAGCAGCCGTTGAGTCCCGCCCGTGCCGGGGAGCACGCCCAGCGAGACCTCGGGGAGGCCCACCTTGCCGGCGTCCTTGCGCGCGATGCGCATATCGGTGGCCATGGCGATCTCGAGGCCGCCGCCCACCGTATGGCCGTTGAGGGCGCCGATGACCAGCTTGGGCGTATGCTCCAGGCGGTTCAGCGTCTCGTTGGCATGGAGGCAGAAGCAGTACTTGAACCCCGGCGTCACCGAGTTGAGCATGCCGATGTTGGCACCGGCGCAGAAGAACTTCTCGCCCGATCCCGTGATGACGATCACCTCGACGTGGTCGGCGAAGCGGGCCCGGATGATGCCGGCGTCGAGCTCGGCCATCATCTCGTGGGTGTACGTGTTGGCCGGCGGATCGTCGAGGGTCAGAATGGCGATCTTGCCACGTTCCTCGTAGTGGACGAGCTCCTTCTCGGACATCGGTGCTCCCTTTTTGGGCGGGTCGTTCCGGATTGGCGGGCAGCAGGCCGCGGCACAGATCGCCAAGCTTACCCGGCGCCTGCCGTCAGGGTCAAGCGCGAACCGACCCGACGGATCACGCAAGGCTGGCGTCCGGGCCTACGTCCTGCGATTGTCAGGGGTAATGACGTTTCCGACTACCCCGCAGCGGCCTGTCGTTCCCCACCGCCTGATCAGAGCGGCGGCGGTGCCGCTATGCCTCACGGCCCTTCTGGCGCTCGGCGCGTGCGGAGACGCACCCACGGATCCGTTGGTGGGAATCGTGGCCGAGGAGACCCACGCCGCCATGGCGCTGGGTTTCGACTTCGCCGAGCCGGGGACCATGGCTCCCCAGGGAACGCTGAGCGACGAGGGGCTCCGAGCGCTGGATGCGTGGCGCGCCTCCTGGGACGAGCCCGAGGATCTGGGCCGGGAGATCCGGGAGCGCAGCTACGCTGCGTTGGCGGACGCCCTGGCTCCCGCCGTGGGCGACGGCGAGCTCGGGCGGCAGATCGCGCTCCTGAGGCGCGGTGTCGAGCGCGCCCGGACCCTCCTGATCCCCGACCTGCCGGCCTATCTGGGTGACGGGATCGGACGCGCCGCGGCCGCCTGGCGAGAGGCGGAGGCCGCCAGGGCGCGTGGGGATGCGCGGACGGCCATCGCCGCGCTGCTGAGGGGGAGCGACGACCTGCGGGAAGTGGGCCCGGAGGCCGTGGCCCGATCGCTTCAGGAGACCGTGGAGCTCGAGTACCGAAGACTTCTGCCCGCCGATTCGTATCCCCAGGCAGATCGGGAGCGCCTCGATCGGCTGGTACACGGGGGACGCCAGGCGCTGAGCGAAGGCAAATGGGTCCTGGCGATCCGGAGAGCCTACTACGCCAGGGCTCTTCTGAACGCCCGCTGATCCGGCGTCGTGCCCCCCGGGTGCGACAACAGCGCGAAGCGCACACGTCGCTGAAACGACCCTCGTCCGGAGGAGTTGCATGAGTCGCCGACCCGCCGCTGCGGCCTGGAGCATCCTGGCCCTGGCCCTTGGTGGGCTTGCTGGCCCTGCGTCCGCCCAGTCCCCGGCCCCCGTCTACCGCGTGCCGGTCACCGGCGTCATCGAGCTGGGGCTGGCGCCGTTCATCGAGCGGAGCCTGGAGGAAGCCCA
>JASFRY010000304.1:0-5889 GCA_050114675.1 Gemmatimonadota bacterium
GAAGAGCCTCCATCCGCAGGGGAGCCCGACGCGCGGGGCAGGGCCGGTGCAGCCGCCGCGTGGGCCTCGATTACATCAATAGCCACCATCTCCGCACGTGTCACGGACTTCGTGGCCGGAAGCGGACGCGCGCCCACGTCATCCCTGTTCCAGCTTCTCGGGCCATTCCCGGTCGGGGCTCCTGGGCTCCGGCTGCTCCATACGCAGGTTCCCGGGATCGATGTCCACCACGATGAAGTCCTCCGGCGGCACCGGGGACCCGTGGAGACGGCGGAGCATGGCGTTCATGCCACCGCCTCTCGAACGACCCGGGTCACCGAGCCTCCCCGGACCAGGAGCCAGAGGCAGAGCGACAGCTCGGCCACCACCACCGGCGTAAGGTAGACCGGAGATACCCTGGCGGCCTGGTCGGGGAGGAGGAAGAACGTGAGCCCGTCTCCCAGGTAGCCCAGACCGGCCGTCACCAGGAGGACGCCCAGCACACGGGGGAAGTAGCCCGACTTGAAGAGGAGATAGCCCAGCAACCCGCAGTGGAGGCCGAAGAACATCTGGCCGATGAGGTACCCGTACTTGTGTCCCTCCAGGGAGAGCATGGCCAGCGCATCGAGCTGCGCCGGATCGAAGGCCCCCAGGTAGCCGGCGCCGCTCAAGAGGAGGAGCGGCGCGAAGTGGTGGAGCATGTTGATCCCCAGGATCGTCGCCTGGGCCAGCCGGAACGACGCGGCCAGCAGCGACAGCGTGGTGCTCACCGGCTTCAGGAGCACGTAGAAGACCACGGCCAGGGCCACGTCGCTGAGGAACGCGACCAGATCCGTGGCGAAGCCGACTCGGAAGAGCCACTCCGAAGCGCGGATGTTGTCGGCGGTGGCCGCCGCGTCTCCGGGCACGACGAGGCCGGAGCGGACGTATCCCTCGCTGAAGCCCGCGCAGAGGATGATCACCAGATAGAGGATCCCCGCCAACCTGGCGTCGGCCAGCGGGCTCCGTGCTTCGGTCCCTGACGTCATTCGCCGCTCCTCCTGGTTCTCGCCGGCTCGTCGCGCCGGTGCTCACATGATCGCGCCCTGCCCTGCGCAATACCGTCTCGCAGCCGGCGCCCGCGCCACACCCGAGCCGCTCACCAGACCCTCGCCCCCCCTGCCTCGCGCCCGAGCGACCCGGAGACGACGAAGGGCGGAGCGCCCCGAGAGGACGCCCCGCCCCAGGAGGCGAGTCCGACGAGGAAGTTCGCTAGTCCCCCGAAACCTCCGCGTGGGGCAGCTCCAGCTCCAACGACTCCGGATCCGCCATGGGCTGCCAGATCTGAATCGCCGGGAACGTGCTCAGGAACCACCGCACCGCCCCCATCCACAGTCCGAAGAACATGAGCCCGATGAGGGGCTGCCAGATGGTGAAGATGGGATCACCTTCGTGGTAGAGCGACGGCGCCACCAGCCCGTAGCGCTCGAGCCAGAGGCCCAGCAGGATGACGGTGGAGAAGAGGGCCAGGAGACGCGGCTTCATCTTCGCCCGTCGTCCGATGAGCCCGGCGAAGGGAATCACGAAGCACAGCACGATCACCAGGGCACTGAAGCCTCCCCATGCCTCACCGGACCGATGGATGATCCACTGCTGCTCGTGGGGCAGCTTGCCGTACCAGATCACCAGGTACTGGCCGAAGAAGAGGTAGGTCCAGAACACGGTGAACGCGAAGGCGAGCTTGCCCAGGTCGTGCCGCTGCTGGAGCCCGATGTTCTTCTCGAAGTCCCGGTGCTTGGTGCGCAGGTAGAGGCTCCACAGCGCCGTGGCTGCAATGCCGCCCCAGAAGGCGCCCATGAAGAACCAGGGGCCGAACATGGTGCTGTAGAAGTGGGGCTCCAGGCTCATGGCCCAGTCGAAGACCAGGATGCTCATGACCACGGCGTAGATGAGCACGAAGGCCGGAGCGATGCGCGTCATGCGCTGGTAGCTGCTGACCTCTTCCTGCTCCTGGCCCATCCAGCCCTGCGTCAGACGCTGCCGCCACGCCCTGCGGCCGGGATCGTCGTCCGGGGCGCCTTCCGCCAGCCCCATGTCGGGCCGGAGCGCCAGGTACACGAAGTAGAGCGCCACGCCGAAGAGGATGGCCACGCCCACCACGTTCCTGCTGATGAGGAACGGGATGTTCAGGTAGGCCGCCTTCTTCTGGATCACCTCGTCGTGGGCGATCTCGGAGATCCACGGGAAGTAGTTGTCCCGCAGGCCGAGCATGGGCAGCAGGAGCACGAAGGCGATGGGCAGGAACGCCGAGAACGCCTGGCTCACCCGGCGCACCGACCAGTTCCACTTGGACTTGGTGATCCACGTGGCCATAGCCACCAGCACGCCGCCGATGGAGATGCTGGTGAAGAACAGCCAGTTGCTGACGTAGCTGATCCAGGCCGCCTGGGGGTTCTCGCTCAGACGGATCACGAAGGCGATGAGCCCCACCACGAACATGGTGCCCGCCAGCGTGGTGGCGCCCCTGGAGCGGGGCAGGTACCGGACCGGGACCTCGGACGGAATGTTGACGTGCGCCATGTCAGTTCCCTCCCCCGCCCTGCTGGGCGTTGAAGTCCGCCTCGAGCTTCCGGATGTAGTTCACGATCCTCCACCGATCGAAGTGCGTGATGCGGTACCCGTAGGCCGGCATGAGCCCGCGGCCCACCCGCATCATTCCGTAGATGTACTGGTCGGTGTATCCCTGGACCGCGGGACCGGCGAGGTTGTAGGCCGCCACCGTGGGGTGCTTCGCGGCGATGGGCGCCTGCGCGCCGATGCCCTGATAGCCGTGGCATACGGCGCAGTAGCGCTCGAACATCACCTTCCCCCGGGCGAGCTCGGTCGAGTCGTTGGGGTCTACGGTGTTCACCAGGCTCTGGACCTTCTCGTTGCCCGTCCCGATGGGCAGCATGTCGGCCTGGGTGAAGGGAATGACGTCGACGCCCTCCGGCTCCCCGATGTTCACCGAGTGCTCGTTGATCGGGAAATCCCCCGAGGCGAAGGAGATCGAGTGCTCCGGCTCCGGGCGCGTGTTCTCGTAGGGATCGAAGGAGCGCTGATCGCGCATGCTCCGTCCGAAGACGGCCACCATGGCGTTGTCCAGGGGATGGCACCCGGCCATGCTCGCCAGCGCCACGGTCGTGGCCAGGAGGCGGACGACCTTACGCATGGGCCGCCTCCTTCCCCTCGCGGAGATCGACCGGCTCCTGCTTCTCCAGGATCCGCCGTGCCTCGTCTGCGCGCTCGGCGGGCGCTTCCACGTACACGCCGTACCGTCCGCTGCTGAACTCGGGATCGTAGATGACGCTGGGTTTCACGTCGGGAAGCCGGCTGTTGATGAAGAGGCCGATCACCGTCGCCAGGGCACCGAAGAGCACGGTGAGCTCGAAGGCGATGACGATGTACGGCGGGATGGAGACGATGGGTTTGCCCCCCACCACCAATGGCCAGTCCATGGACGTGAAGGTGGTGAAGGCGAATCCGGTGGCGGTGCCGGTGAGCCCGCCCACCAGGGTGAAGACCCGCACGGGGCTCTGGTCGTAGCCCAGGGCCGCCTCGATGTGGTGCTCCGGGTAGGGAGCGTAGGCCTTCACTTCCTTGAAGCCGGCCTTTCGGAGTCCCTCGATGGCGTCGACCGTGTCGTCGAGGTACTCGTACGAGGCGAGCAGGTTGATCCTATCGGCGCTCATCAGTGCGCCTCCTTGGCCTGCCTGCGCAGCGGCGGCGGCAAGACCTCCTTGAGCTCGGAGATCGCCACCGGCGGGAGGAGCCGGGTGAAGAGGAGGAACCAGAAGCCGAACCAGCAGAAGCTGCCGACCAGGATGCCCATCTCCGTCAGCGACGGCCGGTACATCCCCCATGCGAAGGGCTCGAACTCGTGGTGGAGCGACGTGACCACGATGACGTACCGCTCGAACCACATCCCGATGTTCACGAAGATGGAGATGACGAAGAGCGCCGGGATGGAGTGCCGGATGCGCTTGAACCAGAGCATCATGGGCACGAAGCCGTTGCAGGTGAGCATGGTCCAGGTGGCCCACCAGTACGGGCCGAACAGCCGGTTCCAGAAGGAAGCCCGCTCCACCACCTCACCGCTGTACCACGCCAGGAAGAACTCGGTGAGGTAGGAGTAGAACACGATGAGCGACGTGAGCAGGCACAGCTTGGCCATGGCGTCGAAGTGCTTCACCGTGACGTACTTCTCGAGCCCGAAGATCTTCCTCATGGGCACGATGAGGGTGATCACCATGGCCACGCCCGAGTAGATGGCGCCGGCCACGAAGTACGGCGCGAAGATGGTGGCGTGCCAACCCGGGACGATGCCCATGGCGAAGTCCCAGGACACCACCGAGTGCACCGACAGCACCAGGGGCGTGGCCAGGGCGGCGAGGAAGATGTAGGCCTTGCCGAAGTGGTGCCACTGCCGGTCGGTTCCGCGCCATCCCAACGAAACGACGCTGTAGAACTTCTTCCTCAGCCCCGTGGCAGCGTCCCGGGCCGCGGCCAGGTCCGGCACCGTGCCCAGGAAGAAGAAGACGGCGGATACGGTGAAGTAGGTGGTCACCGCGAACACGTCCCACACCAGCGGCGACTTGAAGTTGGGCCACAGGAAGCGGGAGTTGGGATAGGGAATGAGCCAGTAGGCGTGCCACATCCGTCCCAGGTGGATCAGCGGGAAGAGCCCCGCCGTCATGACGGCGAACACCGTCATGGCCTCGGCCGTCCGGTAGATGGACTGTC
The DNA here is from genome assembly GCA_050114675.1 of Gemmatimonadota bacterium. Classification (GTDB taxonomy): domain Bacteria; phylum Gemmatimonadota; class Gemmatimonadetes; order Longimicrobiales; family Gaopeijiaceae; genus SZUA-318. The sequence continues at coordinate 4,741 of JASFRY010000304.1, forward strand.
GCCAGGGCGCCCGGAAGAGGAAGAGGATGGCGGAGATCAGCGTGCCCGAGTGGGCGATACCCACCCAGAACACGAAGCTCGTGATGTAGACGCCCCACCCCACCGGCGAGTTCAGGCCGCTGACGCCGATGCCGCTGTAGAGCTGCCAGCCCCAGGAGCCGAAGAAGAGCCCCACACCCGCCGCCGCCAGGGCGAACAGCGCCCACCACCCCTTGCCGGGACGGCTCAGCGCCTTGAGGACGTCGCTGTTGACCTCACCGAGGGTCTGGACGTCCGGATGCGTCAACGCGCCCCGCTGCTGAGCCTTCGTCGCGGTGGCCATCAGGCTTCTCCCTCCACTTCGTGGAAGGTGACCTTCTTCAGGTAGTTCACGGCAGGCTGCGTGTTGATCATTTCATTGAGGACCCGGTAGGTGCGCTGGTTCTGCACCACCTGGGCCACGCGGGTGTTGGGATCCCGGATGTCACCCCAGACGATGGCCTCGGCCGGGCAGCTCTGCTGACACGCCATGATCACTTCGCCGTCGGCGGGGATGGAGCCTCGACCCTCCAGGGCGACGCGGTTCTCCGCCTCCCGTACGCGCTGCATGCAGAAGCTGCACTTCTCCATGACGCCGTTGTCCCGGACGGTGACGTCGGGGTTCCACTGCCAGTTCATGGGGTCGGGCACGGCGTCGGTGTACCGGTACCAGTTGAAGACCCGGACCTTGTAGGGGCAGTTGTTGGCGCAGTATCGCGTGCCCACGCACCGGTTGTAGATCTGGGCGTTGACGCCCTCCGGCGTGCTGTACGTCGCGAAGACCGGGCAGACCGGCTCGCAGGGCGCGTTGTTGCAGTGCTGGCACAGCATGGGAATGTGCCGGATGTCCAGGTCCCCCGCCTGGGTGGCGTCGACGTTCTGGTAGTAGCGCTCGATGCGGATCCAGTGCATCTCGCGGCCGTTCATGACCTGGTCCTCACCCACGAACGGCACGTTGTTCTCCGCCTGGCAGGCCGTGACGCAGGCGCTGCAGCCGGTGCACTTGTCCAGGTCGATGGCCATGGCCCAGCGCGCCCGCTCCTCCCGGTCGGCGTACTTCCCGTAGCGCGCCCCTTCCAGGGGGAAGGACTCGGGCGTGCCGCCTTCGGCGTCGACCGGGATGAAGCCCCC
>JASFRY010000305.1:0-5887 GCA_050114675.1 Gemmatimonadota bacterium
TACGTATGCACCGGGCTTCAGGACAACGGATCCTGGTGCGGACCCAGCGCGGTACGCTCGGGGGTGATCCTGGCGGAGGACTGGTACCGGGTGGGAGGCGGCGACGGCTTCTATTCCCAGGTGGATCCCACGGACTACCACGTGGTCTTCTCCGAGTCCCAGGGAGGCAACCTGCGCCGGGTGGACATGAGCACGGGGGAGCAGGTGAGCATCCGCCCCCACGCGCCGTCGGACCGCGATTCCACGACCAACGTGGTTCCCGCCCCCCCGGCCGGCACCGAGTTCCGCTGGAACTGGAACACCCCCGTCCTCCTGTCTCCCCACAACCCCCGGACCATCTATGCGGGGGGCAACCGGCTCTTCATCTCCAGGGACCGGGGCGACACGTGGACCATGACGCCCGACCTGACCAGGGACGTGGATCGGGACGAGGTCAGCGTGATGGGGATGAGGAACGACCTGCCACGGTGCAGCCAGGACGTGCGGGGCCAGAAGTGCATCGTGTCGCGCAACGACGGTGTGTCCGCCTACAGCACGCTCACCACCGTGGCCGAGTCGCCCCTGGTGCCGGGGCTTCTGTGGGTGGGCTCCGACGACGGCAACGTGCAGGTCAGCCGCGACGGAGGGACCACCTGGACCGAGGTGGGGAGGAACATCCCGGGCGGGACCCACGGCTACTATGTCTCACGGGTGGAGGCGTCCCGGTTCGACCCGGCTGCGGCCTACGTGTCGCTGGACGGTCATCGCTCCGACGACCTCAAGCCGTATGTCTTCGTGACCCGGGACTACGGCGCCAGCTGGAGCGACATCACCGGCGACCTTCCCGCCACGGGCAACGTGAACACGGTGCGCCAGGACCCCAGGAACGCCAGCATCCTCTACGCGGGTACCGAGTTCGGCTTCTACATCTCGGGCACGCAAGGGACCAACTGGCAGCGCTTCATGCCGGGGCTGCCCGTCGTGCGGGTGGACGACGTGGTGGTGCACCCCAGGGACAACGACCTGGTGCTGGCCACCCACGGGCGCTCCATCTGGATCATGGACGACGTGACGGCCCTCCAGGCCATGACCGACGAGATGCTCTCCGAGCCCGTGCACCTCTTCCACCCCCGGGACGCCGTCGCCTGGAAGAACGAGGTCCAGCGCAGTCGGTCCGTAACGGGTGACAAGACCTGGGTGGGCCAGAATGCCCCCGAGGGGACGTACCTCCACTACTATCTGCGTGACGCGGCGGCCGGCGACGTGGTCCTCACCATCGAGGACCCGGTCACGGGGAAGACCTTCCGGACGCTCAAGGGTACGGGGCACCAGGGGCTGAACCGTGTCCCCTGGAACCTGCGGGGAGACGAGCCGCCGGACGGGGATGCGCGCCCCCGGGGACGCGCGCGTGCCCCGAGAGCCGAGCCGGGCGTCTACCGGGTCGGGCTGTCGGTGGACGGGCAACGCTTCACCACCACCGTGCGGATCCTCGAGGACACCTGGCTGGGCCAGCGCTAGGCTCGAGTAGACCGCAGCCCCCAGGGGCGATCAGACGGGGCCGGAGAGGACCGGGCCATCCTCTCCGGCGCCCTCTCTTCCGGGACTTTCAGGCGGCCCCGGTCCCGGATCTTTTTGCTCGCGTGCCCTGTATTGACGAAAACGCCTACCCCCCGAAAGGACATTCTCCGTGCCGGCGCCATCCTTCGAGGGGATCTCCCCCGAGAAGCTCTTTGCGAGTGCCCCCGAGCTCGTCTGCGTCTTCGATGCCGGGGGCACGTTCCTCGAGGCGAACGATGCGGGCCGGTCCGTCCTGGGCAGGGATCCCGAGGCCCTGAGGGGAACGCCCCTGGCCTCTCTGGTCGCCGACGAGGAAGTCGAGGTGGTCGGGGATCTCTTCGGGAGCCTCGGCGAGGAGCGGACCACGACCTCCCGGGTCGTGAAGATCCCGGTGGAAGGTCGCGGCCTGCGCCGGGTGCGCTTCTCGGTGCGCGTGGACCCGGACGACGGTCTCCGATACGCGGTGGCGTGGGACGTCACCGAGAAGCAGCATCGACAGGCGCGCTACCGTGCCGTCATGGAGGCCTCGCCCACCGCGCTCCTCATGGCGGACCAGGACGGTGGGGTGGTGCTGGCCAACGAGGCTGCGGAGCGGCTCCTCGGGCTGGACAAGTGGTCCCTCCTGGGGCAGAACGTGGACACCTTCGTGCCGAGGGACGCATGGCGGGGGCATCCGGGGCACCGGAAGGCCTACCTCCAGGACCCCGCGCCCCGTCCCATGGGCGGCGGTCGGGACGTCTCGCTGCGGCGCGGCGACGGCACCCTCCTCTCGGTGGAGATCGACCTGAATCCCGTGGTGCTGGACGGGGATCTCTACGTGGTGGTGTCTCTCGTGGACGTCACGGAGCGCAGGAACGCGCGCGCCAGGGAGCAGGAGCTGGCCGACGAGCTGCGGAGGGCCAACGAGTCCCTACGTGAGCTGGCGGTGACCGACGCGCTTACCGGAATCTGGAACCGCCGGAAGTTCTTCGAGGAGGCGGACCGGTTCATCCGGCTGCTCCAGCAGACCGGCGGGCCCTTCTCCCTCATCATCCTCGACCTGGACGACTTCAAGTCCATCAACGATCGGTTCGGCCACCTGGCTGGCGACGAGGTGCTGCGGCTGGTGGCGGCGGAGCTGAGGGAGCTGCGCAGGGGAAGCGACATCGTGGCCCGCCTCGGCGGGGAGGAGTTCGTCGTCGCCCTGCCCGGCACCACCATGGACGGAGCCGTGCAGCTCGCCGAGCGCCTTCGGCGCTCCGTGGAGGGTCTCCGCTGGCACGGCCGCCCCGTGACCGCCAGCCTGGGCGTGACGGCACTGCCGGAGCTCGGGGAGCGGGGCGTACCGCCGGAAGGGCTCGTGTCCCACCTGCTGCGGGCGGCGGACCACGCCCTGTATGCCGCCAAGGCGGCGGGCAAGAACCGGGTGATCCACCGCGCCGTGTCACGGGACGTGCTGGAGGGGCTCGGGGAGGAATAGCCACTAAGCCTTCCAGACCTCCCGGAAGAGCCGCGCCCAGTTGCCGCCCAGGATCTTCTCGATGCGGGCGGAGCCGTGGCCTCTCGCTGCCAGGCGGTCGGCCAGCATCTCCATGCGCCGCGGATCGTTCAGGTCCGGCACGGTGAAGAAGATGTCCGGATCTTCGTTGGGCGCCGCGATGCCCTGGTCGATCCGCCGCTGCACGAACGTCTGGTGCTTCGCCTTGTAGGCGCCCGACATGTCGATGGGGGTGACCGAGAGGTCGCTCCCGATGCCTACGTGGTCCTCGCCGCACACCTGGAGGGCATGTTCCAGGTGGGCGATGACGTCGTCGGCGGTGGGCACCCGTCCCGGCGTGAGGAAGGGCATGAGGTAGATCCCCACCACGCCGCCCCGCTCCGCCATGCTGCGCAGCTCCTCGTCTCGCTTGCTCCTGGGGTGGGGCGCTACGGCGGAGCAGCCGCTGTGGCTGATGGCCACCGGGTTCCGCGAGGCCAGGATCCCTTCGGCTGTGGTGCGCTGGCCGCAGTGGCTCAGGTCCACCAGGATGCCCAGCTCGTCCATGCGCTCCACCACGAACCTTCCCAGGTCGGTGAGCCCGGCGTTCTCGGGAACCAGGCATCCGTCGCCTACGAGGTTGCGCACGTTGTAGGTGAGCTGGATCACCTTCACGCCCAGGTCGCGGAAGATGCGCAGGCGCCCGACGTCATGGCCGAGGGGGGTGGTGTCCTGGAACCCGTAGATGATGCCCAAGCGCCCCGAGCTTTCGGCTTCAGCGAGCTGGCGCAGGCTGCGGACGCGGCACAGCGTGTCGGGATGGGCCTCGATCTCCGCCTCCCAGCGGGCGATCTTCGCCACGGTCGGCTCGAAGTCTCCGGAGCTGACCGTGAGGTTCACCGCCGTGATGCCCGACGCCGTGGCGTTGCGCAGCATGTCCGCGCTCAGGGGCGGGTCCTCGGGGTAGTTGAAGTATCCGGGGCTGGCCAGGAAGTCCACCACGATCGCGTCTTCGTATCCGGGCCAGCGCCGTGCCGCGCTCGATGCCGAGGGACGGGTGCCGTGGTCGTCGGCCAGACGGCTCAGCGTGCCGGGGACGGAGGCGGGCGCGGCGGCCAGGGCGGCGGCGCCGCGCACGAAGTCACGCCGGGACAGCGAGGCGGAATCGCTCATGGGCTTCTCCGATGGGGACGGGGCACCGTACGACGCCGAGCCGGCGAGCGTCAACTCGGCCACCCGCCGGCGAGGTGGAGCTCGCTCTGCTTCCCCGGTCTGACCGCTCGCCCACGGCTGAAGCGGGAGCTCAATCCTCCCGCAGCGTAGCGGCAGGATCCACCCGGACGGCACGCAGCGCCGGGACCAGGCAGGCCAGCGCCGACACGGCGAGAAGCAGCAGCGACGCGGACATGAGCGCAACCGGGTCCCTGGGCCGGACGCCGTACAGGAGACCCGACAGGACGCGGGTGACCAGGAGGGCCGCCACCACGCCCACGGCGAGCCCCGCAAGCGCGACGCGCAGGCCGTCGCGAAGGGTGGTGGCGAGCACGGCGCGGGGAGGGCCCCCCAGCGCCAGCCGGACGGCAATGGCTCCCCGGCGCTGCTCGACGTCGTAGGATGTCACCCCGTAGACGCCCACCACGGCCAGGAGGAGCGCCACGGTGGAGAACACGCCCAGCAGGACCGTGAGGTGGTGAGGCCGGGTCAGGGCGTCGTGGAGCATCTCCTCTCCCGTGGCCACGTCGGTGACGGGAGACGACGGAGCGAGGCGGCGGAGCACCTCCCGCACGTCGTCGGCCACGTCCCTGGGGTCACCCGCGGTGCGCACCATGAGCCATGGATCGGAGAAGTCGTCGCGGGACGGTTGATACACGGCGCCCAGCGCGCTGCGGCCCACGCCCTGGTAGGGGACCGACGCCACCACGCCCACGATGGTGCTCCGGGGGCCCGTGCTCTGGCCTCCTGCGTAGAGCCGTCGCCCCACCGGGCTCTCGCCCGGGTAGTTCTGCTCGGCCCACGCCTCATCCACCACCAGGACCGGCGGCGCATCGTCGTCCAGGTCGGAGGGCTGGAAGGTACGCCCTTCCCGGAGCGGGACCCCCAGAACGCTGAAGTACCGGGGATCCACGACCACCCACGGCGCCACACGCTCGGGCTGGCCCGGGAGCGTGGGGCGGTCCTCCAACTCGAAGTTGTTCACGTTGAAGACGCCGTCGGGTGGCCGCTCGGTCGACAGTGCCGCACCGTCCACGCCGGGGAGCGCGGCCAGTCGCTCCAGGGCGCGGTCCCACAGCTCCCGGCGGCTGGACGCGTCACTCCAGACGGCGGGGGACAGGTGCACCTGCAAGGACAGAAGCCGCGGGGCGTCGAATCCCGGGTCCACGGCCTGGAGGCGCGCGAAGCTCCCCACCAGGAGGGCCGCACCGGCCAGGAGGGGTGTCACCACGGCCAGCTGAGCGCCCACCAGGATACGCTGCGATCCAGGGCTCCACGAGCCCGCCGCGGTGGTCCGCCCCCCCGCCCGAAGGGCACTGCCCCTGCGCCGTTCCAGACGGTGGTGGAGAAGCGGGATGGCCGTGAAGAGGAGGACGCCGACGCCTGCCAGGATCAGGGCGAAGGCCACCGTGTGCCCGCCCAGGTGGGCCTCGTCCAGGCGGGGGAGGTAGCTCGAGGCCACCAGGGGGAGGAGCGCGATCCCACCTCCGGCCGCTGCCAGCCCCACGACGGCGCCGCCGGCCGCGAGGAGGATGCTCTCCACCAGGAGATGGGTCCAGAGATGGAGCCGGGTGGCGCCCAGGGCGGTGCGCACGGCCAACTCGCGGCGGCGGTGCTCCACGCGGGCGACGAGGAGGTTGGCGGCATTGGCGAGGGCGATGAGGAGCACCATTCCCACGGCGC
>JASFRY010000306.1:0-5886 GCA_050114675.1 Gemmatimonadota bacterium
GAAGTCCTGCGCCAGTACGCGGCGCGGCTGACTCCCGAGGAGCGATCTCGCATCGCCCTCTTCTTCTCCATCGGCTCACACAACCAGAACAACCGCAGCATGGCGCTCGACGGGGAGGTCAGCCTCGTCGTCGCCGGCTGGTCGGCCCTGTTCGGCCTTCCCGACTTCCTGGCTCTCGACGGCCTGTCCGAGTGGATCGACGACCTGGACGAGCTGGAGGCACTGTTCCCGAGCTACCGCGGCATCAAGCGGCGCATCAGCCGGATCATCCGCATCGCCGTTTGAGCCGGGTCCGGGGAACGGGCGCGATAGCCATCGACTGAAAGGTCAGGCTCAGAGAACAGCAATGAGAGCATCGAGAACCGCGACGCTTTGGGTGGTCGGAGTCTGCCTTTGCTCTACGCACGCCTCCCTGGGCGGGCAAACCGTGTCGCCGCCCCAGCAGGTGGCTCAGGAAGAGGCACAACAGCAGTCCGTCCGCCTGGCGGCGATCACCATCCAGAGTGAGCAGAGCGAGCTCGGCTTTCAGCTGGCCCAGCTGGGTGCCTCCCCGATCTACCTGGAGGGGCGGATCGCGCCGAATCTCTTCCTCAACAGGAGGCAAGGACGGTGGGCGGTGGAGCTGACGCCCAAGATCAGGCTGAGGATCTTCAGGGCCGAGTCGTCTCCCGTGTGGTCACCGAGCTTCATGCCGAGGGCGACGGTGTACTTCTGGCGTGACCGCACCTGGGACTTCTCACAGCACCGTCCGGGCACGTTCTACTCCGCTCGGATCAGCCATCACTCCAATGGTCAGGCGGGGGACTTCTTTACTGAGGAGGGGGACATCAACCACGTGGACGGCTCCTTCTCCACCAACTTCATCGAGCTCGGCCTGCACCGGTTCTTCTTCGGAGGCGATGGGGCGAGTGGCGGATACGGTATTGTCTCGCTGTCGTGGGAGCAGCACGTATCCGTCGACCAAACCGATGAGCTCAAGGGTCGATACAGCATGTCACGCATCAACATCCGCACGGACTACATGTATCCTTCCGAAGTGCTGAAGGAGCTCGACATGGATGTCGCGTTGCTGTTGGGGTCGGTGGAGGGTTGGTCCGCACTGGATGGACACCGCCTTACCATGGAGCTCACCGGGCGTTTTGCGCCGCCGCAGCTCAGGGATGCCACCGTGTTCGTGAAAGGGTACATGGGGCAGGACTACTACAATATCCGCTTTGATCAATGGGTGGCGCTCTTTCAGGTCGGCCTGAGCATCGACTTCACGACCTGGTCACCGGTCGGGTGAGACTACTTGGGCACAGCCACTCCCCAGGACGTGTGCCCCCGGACCCGGCCCTCCGCGGGGCGAGCTCAGCGCTGGAAGCGGACCCGGTACCGTCCAGCGGCATCCACATCCAGCAGCCGCATGGTGAAGCTGTTCGCCACGGTCAGGTCGCTCACCTGCCCCGCTCCGAGATCGAAGGTCGCGTCGCTCCACGGGCCACAGTCCCCCGAGTGCGTTCTCGACCCACGGATGCGGAGGGGACCATACCCGCTGGGCACCGTGGCATCGACATCGTAGACGAGGACGCCGTCGGCACAGAGGTGGCTGTCCAATCCCGTGCGCCGGCGCACCTCCGCGACGGCGACGGTGGCGGTGCCGGCGGGGGTGGACGATCCGGTGGGCATGGCCACCATCTTCAGGCCACCCGGCGTTTCCACCGGATCGAGAACGACCTCAATCCCCTCCCCGTCGTGAAGACAGACGTATTCGGACGGCTTGAGCCATCCCAGCTTACGCTTCTCCCAGGCGGTGTAGTGGCCGGCCCGGAAGATGTCGGCCATGAGGGTCCATGAGCCGGTGAAGCGGAACTGGTCCCCACGGAAGGGGTCGCCGCCGGTGGGATCGAAGGCGTACAGGTCCACCAGTCCGAACATGTGCCCCGTTTCGTGGGCCAGGACGAACGGACCCCACCGACGGGAGTCGTTCCCGAAGGTGACGCCGTTCCCGTATATCCTGCCATCGAACGTCACCCCGCCGGCCTGGCCTCCATTGAACGTCGGCGAGACGGGCTGCGCCTGGGACGGGGGTGCGAAGATGTACACGGCGTCGTACCGCGAGAAGTCCACGTCGGCATCCGCCAGGGTCATGGCTTCGGTGATGTACGCCCTATGGCCGTCATACGTCGTCCAGGTGTAGCTGCCGATGGGCCGGGACATGCGGTACCACGTCTTCACCGGGGTCGCTGTGATGTCGACCCGGCCGTAGGAAAGCTCCTGAAGGAGCGCAAACCCCGGGGTCACGATCCCGGCCATGAGCGAGTCCGGGGACTCGGTGGCCTGAGCGTCGGGAAAGTCCACGAACAGGACCACGACGCGCACCGGCTTCGACGCGTCCAGGCTCAGCGCGAAGTCGGTGGGGCCCAGGGAGAACCGCTGGGTCTCGGTGCTGGGTGCGAGCCGGCAGGCCGTCGGGGCTTTCCCCGTGGCGGTAAAGGTCGCCGGCTCTTCGCCCTCCACGGCGGCGCTCACCGTACCCGTACCCTCACCCACCGTCCATTGGGTTCGAGCGTATCCCGAGGCGTCGGTGGTGCCGGAGGCGGGCGATACGCTCCCCGTGGACGCCGTCCAAGTGACCAGCGCCCCGGCGACGGGCGTTCCGTCGGCGGAGAAGAGGCGCACCCGAAGGGAGTCGGCGAGGGCGAACCCGGTAATGCCGGTCTGGTCCCACCCTCCTGCGGCGACCACGCCGGTGGCGGCATCCACGGTCACCGTGGCCGACCCGCTCTTTCCTTCGGACGTCGCCCGGATGACGACGTCGCCCGCGCCGACGCCGGTGACGACGCCGTCGCTCACCGTGGCACGGCTGGTGTCCGAAGAGCTCCACGTCACGGTCCGCCCGGTGAGCGGGTTGCCGGATCTGTCCGTCAACGCAGCGGTGAAGGACACCGCGGATCCGACGACCACATGCGCCGAACCCGGCGTCACCGTGACGGACGCCACCGGTACCGGGCCGGGCGTCTCATCGGAGGGCCCCGTGGGCTGGTCGCCGCCACATGCGGCTACGAGAGCCGCCGCGAGAAGCGCTCCTGCCGCAAGGGCAGGGTGGAAGCGGGACCGCGCGTCACCAGTCATGGGCAGGACGATGGAGACGGGAGGGACTGGAGGTACGACCTGGCTCGCAACATTGGACACGAGACGCCGAACGTACAAGGCTGAGGGCCGCCTTGGAGTCGCCCCTACCCCCCCGCCTTCGTCTTGCCGTCCAGGTTGGCCACCCAGTTCAGCACCACCTCCACGGGCCGCGCTTCGGGCCGCGGGACCGGGACCGCCATGAGGAAGCGACTCCCGTCGGGCGTCACGTCGTAGGCGGGCGTATCCCCGCCTTGGCCGGACTGGATCCTCTTGCGGAAGAGCCTCACCGGCGAGCCTACCGTGCCGGGAGTGGGGGACACGGGCGCCGCCATCATGTCGTCTCCGTGGCGGTAGACGATCTCGCGCCCCCCCTTGGTCCAGCGGGGATCGGTGCCGCCACCTGCCGACACGACCCGCCGCCCTCCCGTGCCGTCCGCGGCGGCCAGGTACACCAGGCTCTGCGACCCGCTCCACTCCTCGTAGGCGATCCAGCGCCCGTCGGGCGAGACCGCGGCATTGCCACGGACGGCGTCTCCGGCGCCGAGCGTCCGGGGCGCAGTGGTGTCCGACAGAGCTTTGAATGAGAGTTGGCCCTGTTCGCCGTAGAGGACCGCCCGCCCGTCGGGCGTCACGTCGAACACCATCTTGTCACGTGGCGTGGCCAGCACCTCCCGGTCGGGCTCGCTGTCGTCGATGGTGAGCCGGTGGATGTCGTAGACCGGGTCCTCGAAGACGTACACCAGGCTCCGGCTGTCGGGCGTCCACGCCGCGGCGAAGGCCGAGCCCGGGGCGTGGGTGAGCTGGGTGAGGACCCCCCGACCGATCTCGTACAGCCAGAGGTCCGTCTTCCCCTTGGTGACCGTAACGGCAATCCAGCGCCCGTCGGGCGACAGGCGGGGCTCCTGGTAGGCTCCGGCGTCCGGGAGGGCCGGGGTTTCCCGGCCCGAGCGGTCCACCCACACCACCCGGCTCACCTGGTCCCACTCCGAGGCCCGGATGAAGGCCATCGTGCCGTCGGGTGCGATGTCGTATCCGGCGATCCCATCGCTGGGCTTCCATGCCACGTCGTCCTGGACGGGAACGGGAGTCCCCGAGACCCGGAGCTCTTCCGGGTCGAAGGCCACCGCCCAGATGGCACCCTCCCGGCAGAAGAAGAGCTTGCCGTCGACGTAGCGGGGGGAGATGCCTCCTTCGACGAGGGTGATCACCTCTCCGCTATCGAAATCGTACGCCTGGATGCGCGAGCGCGCCACGGGCGTGGCGTAGGCCGCGAAGACGAAGGCGTGGCCACCGGGCAGCACCGTCGGCGACCAGTGGGCGAACTCCTTGCGCACGGTGTCGAGCTGCGTGACCTGGACGGCGGCTCCGCCGTCCGCAGGCAGTTGCCAGATGCTGCCCGAGACCTTCGTGACCAGGATGGATCCGTCCGGCATCCACCCCTCCCCGATGTCGTTCACACCCTCGGTCACCTGCGTGGCAGGACCCCCCTCGGCAGGGACCCGCCAGAGCTCGGGTCCACGCCGGAAGTAGATCCAGCGGCCATCGACGGAGTAGGTCGCCTCCATCGCCCCCTCGGTGCCCTGGACGGACACGAGGCCCGTGGACCCCAGATCCCGGGCGACCACATGCAAGACGCCGGCGCTGTCGGTGACGCTCTGGAGCACCCGACGACCGTCGGGGGAGAGGGCGACAAAGGGCTCGCTGGATGCCGGATCCGCCAGCTTGAACGCGAAGCGGATCGGCTCCGCTGGAGCGGGAGAGGACAGGGTGACGCTACGGAGCGCCCATCCAGCCACGGCGGCGAGGACGGCCACGGCCGCGATCCACGGAAGGGCCAGGCGCCCTGGGTTCCGGGCCGTGGCCTCGTCGACGCCGGCCCTGGCCTCCGACGTCGACCGCGCTCGCGGCGCTGTGGGTGCCGCCAGGGCGTCGGAGAACTCGGCGCTGGTGGCGAAGCGGTCCGCGGGGAGCTTGGCAAGCGCGGTGAGCACCGCCGACTCCACCCCCTCGGGCACCGTGTCCCGGACGGACCGTATGGGCGTGGGCTTCTCCGTGAGCACCTTGGCCACCACCGCCTGGGCGCTGGAGGCCGAAAAGGGAGGATCGCCGGTGAGCATCTCGTAGAGGACGCACCCCAGCGCGTAGATGTCGGCGCGGGCGTCGAGGGTGCGCTCTCCCATGGCCTGCTCGGGGCTCATGTAGAAGGGCGTCCCCAGGGAGAGCCCCGTCTCGGTCATGCGCGCTCCGCCCTCCGAGCGGCTCACCGCCAGGGCGATGCCGAAGTCCGCCACCAGGGCCGAGCCGTCATGGAGGAGGATGTTCTCGGGCTTGATGTCCCGGTGGATGACGCCTTGCCGGTGCGCATAGTCCAGCGCCGAGGCCACCTCCCTGGTGATGCGCAGCGCGTCGGCCAGGGGGAGCTGGCGCTCCCGTTGCAGACGATCGCGCAGCGACTCGCCCTCCACGTAGGGCATGACGTAGAAGACCGTCCCCTCCACGGTGCCCGAGTCGAAGAGGGGGAGGATGTGGGGGTGCTGGAGGTTGGCGGTAGTCTTGATCTCCGCCAGGAAGCGCTCGCCCCCGATGACCGCGGCCAACTCCGGCCGCAGCACTTTGAGGGCCACCTGGCGGTCGTGTCGAACGTCGTGGGCCAGGTAGACCGTGGCCATGCCCCCGGCGCCGAGCTCGCGCTCGGGCACGTACCGACCTTCCAGGGCGGCGGTGAGTTGAGGGAGGGCGTCGCTCATGGGATGCCAAGATGGGGGGTACCAG
>JASFRY010000307.1:0-5884 GCA_050114675.1 Gemmatimonadota bacterium
GGACTTCGAGAGGCTGGTGGCGGAAGGGCGGACGACGTACGCCATGTGGTGGTACCGGTACCAGGTGGTCCGGTCCCTGGGGCCTCTGGTCTTCTGGCGCCTCAGGCGCAAGGAGGCCTTCTGGCGGCGGATCCTGCGAGGCCTCGCGTTTGCGGGACCGGGCAGGGATGTGAAGTACGCTTTCCGGAGCCTCCTCGGGTCACCCGGCTTCTCCCTGGTCGTCGTGCTCACCTTCGCCCTGGGCATCGGCGGGAACACGGCGGTTTTCAGCCTCGTCCACAGCCTCGTCATCGAGCCGCTGCCGTTTCCCGACGGTGACCGGGTAGTGCAGCTCTGGCGCTATGAGGCGAGCACGGAGGGGGAGCGAGCGGTGGTGCCGCCGGCCCGGCCCATGGTGGCGGCGTGGCAGTCCTCGAAGGGGACCTTCGACCTGGTCGGCGGCTACGTGGAAGAGGAGCTCCACATCTCCGTCGGGGACGGCGTCTCGTCGGTGCGCGGCGCCAGGGTGTCTCCCGAGATCCTCTCCATGGTCTCGGCCAGGCCGCTGCTGGGAAGGCTGTTCGGCGCCCTGGACGGGATTCCCGGTTACCAGGGCACCGTCATCCTGTCGGAGGATATGTGGACCGGTCGCTTTGGCTCGGATCCCGCGATCCTGGGTCGCAGGATCTCCGTCGACGGGACTTCTCGGACGGTCGTGGGCGTCCTGCCCCGATCCACCGGCAATCTGCTCGAGGCGGGGTTCTTCGGGTCCCAGCGCAAAGAGATCCTCCTTCCTCTTCCGGTGGTGGCGGGGGGTGGCTGGCAGGGAGGCCCCTGTGTCGTGGCGAGGCTGGCCCGCGGCGTGACCCTGAAATCGGCACAGAGGCATCTCGACGAGATCCAGCCCCGGGTGGCCCCCCTCATCGAGGGCCACAGCGCGTGGTTCCCGCTGGTCCGGTCGGCCCGGGATGCTCTGGCCCCGAATCTCCGCCGCGGCCTGTGGGTGGTGTTCGGAGCGGTTGGCGCGGTGCTCCTCATCGCGTGTGCGAACATCGCCACGCTCCTCCTGGTCAGGCGGCACGGGAGGGAGGACGAGATGAAGGTGCGGCTGGCCCTCGGGGCCGGTCGCTCCCGGTTGGCCGGTCAGCTCCTCACCGAGAGCCTCCTTCTCGGCTCGGCCGGGATCCTCCTGGCGGCCGTCTCGGCCAGGTGGATGGTGGCCGGCGCGGCCTGGATCGCCGGAGGGGCCGTTCCGGAGATCGGTGCGGTCCGCCTGGATCCGGAAGCCCTGGGCTTCGCCCTCGTGGTCGGCGTCGTGACCGTCCTGGGATTCGGCCTCATCCCGATCCTCCACCTGGGCAGGCTGATGCCCGCCGATGTGGTCACACGCCGGCGGCCCCACCCGAAGAAGCGTCCCGTGGGATGGGCCGCGCACAGGTTCCTCGTCGTGGTCCAGGTGGCACTCGCGACCCTGCTGGTGCTTTCGGCCGGCCTCCTGTCCAACAGCTTCGGCCGGTTGTTGTCCGTGGACGCGGGCATCGATACCGACCATCTGGCTGCCGTGAGCCTGGATCTCCCCAGGGCGCGCTACGACGTGGGTGCCGAGCGCATCGCGTTCTACGATCGAGTGGTGCAGGGGCTCAACGGGCGAGCGGGCGTGGAGGCGGCGGGGTGGGCCCGCTTCGTGCCGCCCCGCGTGTCCGGGGCCATAGGGACGATCAACGTGGACGGGGTTCCACCCGACGAGGATGCCACCCGAGAGCCCCACGCCGGCAACTGGGTGTCGCCCAGCTATTTCGACGCCGTCGGCTCGGGCTTCGTAGCGGGCCGCGCCTTCACCGCCGCCGAAGTGGCGGATCGAGCTCCGGTGGTGATCCTCAACGTATCGGGCGCCGGGAGGCTCTGGCCCGACGGTCACGGAGGCGTGGGCTCGCGAATCCAGCTCGATTCGGACTACGGCCCGTCGCGGTGGATGACCGTGGTGGGGATCGTGCCCGACATCAAGGCCTGGTGGCTGGGCGACGATCCGAACCGGATGCAGGTCTACCTGCCGGTGTCGGACATCCCACCGCGGTCCGCGATGATCCTGGTTCGGAGTGGAGGCGATCTCGGTGACATCGTCTCCCTGGTTCAGCACGAGGTGAGGAGGCTCGACGCCAGCCTGCCCGTGGGAGAGAGCTTCTGGGTCCGCGACGCCTTCCAGCGGACCGTGGCCCGGCAGAGGTTTCAGACCCTCTTGCTCTCCTCGTTCGGGATCATCGGCCTGTTGTTGGCGGTCCTGGGTGTCTACGGAGTCTTGAGCCTCTCCGTAACCCGACGCTCCCGCGAGATCGGGGTGCGGCTGGCGCTGGGCGCCACCCCCCGGGACGTGGTCCGCTCCGTCGTCCTCCAGGGTCTGACGGCTGTGGGCCTCGGCATCGCGGTCGGTCTGGCGCTGTCGTACTTCACCGACCACCTCCTCACCGACCTGCTGTGGGGGATCGGAGCCACGGACGTGCCCACCTACCTAGCCTCTGCCGGGACCATCGTCCTGGCCGGGCTGGGGGCCACGTGGATCTCCGCGCGCCGCGCCCTGGGCATCGATCCGGTGGATGCGCTGAAGAGGGAGTGAGGGCTCGGGGGAGGGTGTTGCGGAGTAACATACAGACTGTCTCCGCGTCTCATCGACCCAGGCGATGAAGCCACCCGCCGATCTGAAGGTCCTCGCGCTCGCCCTCGCGTTGGCGGGGTGCTCGGTCCACAACTACGTCGATCCGTCAGGCCCCCGCTTCGGCGGCCCCGTCCCCGCGCGCGCTGCACCGCAGGTGCCGGATCCCGTCCTCCGCGTGGCGACGTTCAACATCGAGCACGGGGAGCACATCGATCGTGCGCTCGAGGTCATCGAGGGGAACGTTGAGCTCCGCGATGCGGATATCTTCCTCCTCCAGGAGATGGATGCCGCCGGGACGCAGCGGATCGCCGAAGCGCTGGGGATGGGCTGGGTCTACTACCCCGTGTCACTGCGAGACGGCCGGGACTTCGGGAACGCCGTGCTCTCGCGCTGGCCCATCGAGTCGGATGAGAAGCTGCTTCTTCCGCACCGGTCGTGGTTCGGGAAGAGCCGCAGGGCCGCTTGTGTGGCCACGGTTCGCGTGAGGGGCAGCGACATACGGGTCTATTCCGTGCACCTCGCGACGCCCGTGAATCAGAGCGGCGCCGACCGCGCGGACCAGATGCGGACCGTGCTGGACGACGCCTCCCCGTATCCGCGCGTCATCATAGGGGGCGACCTGAACGAAGAGGGCCTCGCCGAGCTCGGCCTGTGGGCCGGCTACACGTGGCTCACGCGCAGGGGACCTCGCACGACCTGGTTTGCCCGTGTGGATCACATCCTCGCGAAAGGCCTCATCCCCACCGAGTCCGACGTGTCGGGCACCGTTCGCGACAATCGGGGCGCAAGCGACCACCTTCCGGTCTGGGCCAGGGTGGAGATCCCCTGACGGGAGCACCAGCTGGTGCTGACGCTGTCCGGCCCGGGCGCCGAATCGGGGAGATCCTCGGGGCGGCGGAACCGGCGCTCGGCGCTGGCTGTCGAGTGCATGCGGTCAAGCTCGGTGCCGGGCGAATGGCTCGCTTCCGGTCACCGTCCTACATTGCCCGGATGATCGATCGAATCCGTTCATCGTGGCCCTCCGCCCCAGCCCCGGCCCCGTCGCTCTTCCGCCTGGGCGCGCTCCTCCTCACCCTCGCCCTTGCGGGTTGCGCCCGGCCCGCCGCTCCCTCTCTCGCGGGAGATTGGGACGCCTGGTTCGCCCTGGGGTCCACCGAGCACGGAGGGTTCGAGGGATGGCGCCGCATGGGGTTCGCCCACTTCGCGTCCGAGGGCGCGGAGATCACCGGGTCGGTGCGGCGGCGTACCGGCGAGACCATGTTGGACGTGACCCGGGTGGCCACGGAGGGCGATTCGTTGCTCCTCTCCGGTGACGACGGTCAGGCGCTGAAGGGCGTCTGGCACGGGGACACCCTCCAGGCCGTGCTCCTGCGGGACGGGGCGCCCCAGGGGCGGCGGGTCCGGTTGGTGCGGCGCAGCACGCCGTTCACGGTGGAGGCGTACTACGACCTGTGGCCCGGTGAGGTCTCGGATTCCCAGTACGCGGTCGTGGAGGACACGGCGGTCTTCATGACCACCCGGGACGGGGCCCGCCTGGTCAGCTACGTGGCACGCCCCGAGGGCGACGGTCCCTTCGGCGTGGTGCTCCAGCGGACCCCCTACAGGCGCGTGCTCCACGAGGCGGGCCGCTTCTGGGCCTCGCGGGGCTACATCTTCGTCGCCCAGCACGTGCGTGGCCGCGACATCTCCGATGGTGCCACCGAGGACTTCGGAGACTACGACACCGACGTCCGGGACGGCTACGACGCGGTGGAGTGGGCCGCCGGACTGCCGGGCTCCAACGGGAGCGTGGGCCTCATCGGGCATTCCGACGAGGGACGCCTGGCATGGTATGCGGCCGTGAGCGCGCCCCCGCACCTGGCTGCGTTGGCGCCCTCCGCCGCCACCGGCGATCCGTGGAGGATCGTCCCCTACGAGGACATGATCTTCTCCCCCATCGACGTGGCCTGGGCGTGCCTCATGCGCGCGCGCACCATGCAGAGCATGAACGAGCTGGAGATCGGCAGGGTGATCGATCACCTGCCCGTCGCAGAGCTCCCCGAGCTGCTCGGGTGCGGCAAGGTCCCGCTCTGGGACCGCTGGATCGCCCACCCGACCCTCGACGCGTATTGGCGGGCCCACGCGGTGACGACAAACATCGCCAACGTGCGTGCGCCGGTGCTCCAGATCTCCGGTTGGTACGACGACTCGCGGGGCCCCATCGACTATACCAACGCCCTGCAGGCCGTGCCGGGCCACCCGTTCATCCGCCTGGTCATGGGCCCCGGCGCCCACCGGGGGGTGGACTACGTGACGGGCGACTTCGGACCCGAGTCGCGGGTGGACACCCGGCGGCTCCAGCTGCGGTGGTTCGACCATTACCTGCTGGGGCGGGACAACGGCGTGGATGCTGAGCCGCCGGTGGACATCTTCGTCATCGGCGACAACACCTGGCGCAAGGAGGACGCCTGGCCCCTGGCTCGTGCCGTGCCCACCCGTTGGTACATGTCGTCGGGCGGAGCCGCCAACACCAGCGCCGGCGACGGCGTTCTCGACACCCTGCCGCCCACGGGCGCGCCGGAGGACACGTACACGTACGATCCCGCCGACCCCACGCCGTACCTCATCGACTCCCGAGAGCTCGAGACGTCCCTGAACGAGGACTTCGCCCGGCTCGACGCCACCCGGCAGGACGAGCTGATCTTCACGTCCGGGCCGCTCACGGCGCCTCTGGAGGTCACGGGTCCCATGTCCGCCACCCTCTGGGCGGCCACCGACGCGAAGGACACCGACTGGATGGTCATGCTCCTCGACGTCTTCCCCGACGGCCGGGCCGAGCGCATCCAGGACGGTGTGATGCGTGCCCGCTTCCGGAAGGGCTTCGACAGGGAGGTCCCCGTCGAGCCGGGAAGCGTGGAGCGCTACGACATCGACCTCTGGTTCACGTCCCGGGTGTTCGAGCCCGGTCACAGGATCCGGGTCGCCGTCTCGTCTGCGCTCTTCCCCAAGTACGACCGGAACCTGAACACGGGCGGCAACAACGAGACGGGCACCGAGTTCGTGGTGGCGCACCAGCGCCTCATCCACGACGCCGAGCACCCGTCGCACATCGTGCTTCCGGTCATTCCGCGCTAGCGGCTGCGGCGTCGCGGCTCCTCCGCCACGACCAGGCGCACCGACAGCTCGGCGGCTCCATCGTCATCGAGCCCGGCGCCGGTCAGCAGCTCCCAGGTGTGGAAGTCCACGACCAGACGGAGCACGACGACGAGCGCCCTG
>JASFRY010000308.1:0-5870 GCA_050114675.1 Gemmatimonadota bacterium
GCATACGGCCCGGTGGGCGCGTGGTTCCTGCTCTTCAAGGCGCAGGCCACCAACGCGTACGGCGCGAACTACATGACGGAGAATGCCGCCGAGCTCGACAAGTGGGAGCCCTACGGCAAGGTGAAGCCGCGTCCGGCCAACATCCGCAACTGGCTCATGATGCTGGACGTGATGGACGGCAAGAGCCCCATCTACATGCAGACCGCCGAGGCGATCAAGAAGATCGCCGACGAGGCTCCCGACGAGAAGTCGGCCGCCAAGAAGCTGAAGGAGCTGGAGGCCGAAGCGTGGGAGGACTTCCTGGACATGACCATCTCCCAGGCGATCCTGTGGGCTTCGACCAACACCGAGCCCGACAAGAAGCCGTCGGAGATCATGGCCTGCGACCCCTACTTCATCGGCTCGCACTCCGGTGCGTCCGGCGCGTGGGTGTCGGGTCCGGAGGACCTCCAGAACGACGACACCAGGAGCGAGTACTTCTGGGGCTACCCGCGCATGACGACCGTCAGCGGCATGTTCGCCGCCGGTGACGCCTCGGGCGCCTCGAGCCACAAGTTCTCGTCCGGGTCGCACGCCGAAGGTCGGATCGCGGCCAAGGCGGCCATCAGCTACGTGGTCGACAACCCCGACGCGCCCGTGGTGGACGACGCCACGGTGCAGCAGATGAAGGACGAGGTCCTGAAGCCCCTCGCAGTCTTCGAGGAGCACAAGGGTGAGACCACCGATCCCGACATCAACCCGAGCTACATCCGTCCCAAGCAGTTCATGTATCGGCTGCAGAAGATCATGGACGAGTACGCGGGCGGCGTGTCGTCGCAGTTCAAGACCAACGACCAGCTCCTCATCAAGGGGTTGGAGCTGCTGGACTTCCTGAAGGAAGACAGCTCGAAGCTGGCTGCGAAGGACCTGCACGAGCTCATGCGGTGCTGGGAGGACGTCCACCGGATGTACCAGGGCGAGTCCCACGTGCGCTCCATCCTCTTCAGGGAGGAGACACGGTGGCCCGGCTACTACTTCCGGGCGGACAAGCCCACGATGGACAACGACAACTGGCTGGCGTTCTGCAACTGCGTCTACCACAAGGACACGGGTGAGTGGGAGATGAAGAAGCGGCCGGTCAAGTACCTGACGGTCTGAGGACCGTCGCACGCCGGACTCCGGGTGTCGACCAGGCACCCGGAGACCCCGGCTGCATAAAGCGCACAGGGTGGCCGCCAGGCCCACCCGAGCGGCGCCCCGGCCGGCGAGGGGACGGTCGGGACGGCGACGGTGGAAACCGACGACCGATCCCACAACCCTCTGGAGCCGGTGAGAAGAGATGCCTGATCCCGCCCAAACCTGCCCCCATTGCGGATCCCGCTTGCTTCGTTGGCGCGTTCCCGACGGTGCCACCTGGGGCGAGGAGTTCTTCCTGGTCTGCTTCAACGACGAGTGCACGTACTACACGGAGGGCTGGGTCTGGATGAAGTCCCAGTACAACCAGAACGCCTCCTACCGGTACGGCCTCAACCCTACGACCGGCGCGTGCCTCCCCATCCCGGTTTGGTCGGCTTCCGCTACGCGGGAGATGATCATGGACGACGAAGAAGGGAGCTAGCCATGAGCGACACCATGCAGTCGCCATCATGCGGAGGCCTGCGGCAACAGCTGCAGGAGAAGATCCTGGCCGAGTACCCCCGCCTCGGTCCCGACGACGAGTTCACGTTCGACTGCCACCCCGGCGTGTCGTGCTTCAACTGCTGCTGTAGCGACGTGAACATCTTTCTTTCCCCCTACGACGTTCTGCGGCTCAGGAAGCGGCTGGGCCTGACGTCCCAGGAGTTCCTGGACCGATACACCCTCGTCCCCATCCAGAAGGACATGAAGACACCCGTCCTCGTGCTCCGCATGAAGGACGACGAGGGAAAGACGTGCCCGTTCGTGGGGGAGAACGGGTGCCAGGTCTACTCCGACCGGCCGTGGCCCTGCCGGATGTACCCGCTGGGCCTCGCCTCCCAGAAGGACTCACCCGACGGGTGGCAGGGAGATCGTTTCTGGTTCGTGCTCAAGGAGGACGGCTGCCAGGGCTTCGAGGAGGAGCGCAAGTGGACCGTCCGCGATTGGCAGGAGAACCAGGGCATCGACCCCTACGACGACTGGGGTGAGGCGTACAAGGAGCTCACGCTCCACAAGTTCTTCGAAGACGGCGGTGTCCTCGGGCCCGAGAAGCTCGAGATGTTCTTCACCGCCTGCTACGACCTCGACAAGTTCCGCGCCTTCGTTTTCGAGTCGAGCCTCCTGGAGCGCTTCGACGTGGATGAGGACTTCGTCCACGAGATGCGCAACGACGACGAGGCTCTCCTCCGGTTCGGATTCCTGTGGCTGCGCTTCAGCCTCTTCGGGGAGCCCACGGTGCGCCCCAGGCCGGAAGCCATGGACGCCCTCCAGGGGAGGATGAGCAGAAAGGAGACGGTGGCCCGAGCCGGCGCGCGCGGATTGGCGGAGAGGGTGCCATGAGCGGTCCGAAGGCTGGAAGCACGGTCCTCGTCATCGGGGGAGGCATCAGCGGAATCAGCGCCGCTGTAGAAGCCTCCGAGGCGGGGTGCGACGTCGTGCTGGTGGAGAAGGGGACGTACCTGGGCGGCCGGGTGGCCCGGGCGCATCAGTACTTCCCCAAGCTCTGCCCCCCGTATTGCGGCTTGGAGATCAACCTGCGGCGGTTCAAGACGAACCCCAGGATCCGGGCGCTGACGCAGGCCGAGGTGGAGAAGATCACCGGTGGACCGGGCGACTTCCACGTCACCGTCCGCCAGCACCCTCGCTTCGTCAACGAGAAGTGCACGGTGTGCGGCGCGTGCGTGGACGTCTGTCCCGCCGAGCGGCGGGACGACTTCAACATGGGCATGTCCAGCACCCGGGCCGTCTACCTCCCCCACGCCATGGCGTACCCCATGCGCATGGCCATCGACGGGGAGGCGTGCCTGGGCGCCGAGTGCGGCAAATGCGTGCCGGCGTGCCCCTTCGACGCCATCGACCTGGACATGGCCGACGAGACCCTGGAGCTGGACGTCCAGGCGGTCATCGTGGCCACGGGCTGGGATCCCTACGACGCGTCGAAGATCGAGGGGCTGGGCTTCGGAACGTATCCCGACATCATCACCAACGTGATGATGGAGCGCATGGCTGCCCCCACGGGTCCCACCGCCGGGAAGATCGTCCGGCCGTCGGACGGGGGCGAGGTGCGCTCGGTGGCCTTCGTCCAATGCGCCGGATCCAGGGACGACAACTACCTGAAGCACTGCTCCGGCGTGTGCTGCATGGGCTCGCTGAAGCAGACCCGCTACGTGCGGGAGCAGCTCCCCGACGCCGAGATCTACGTCTTCTACATCGACATCCGGGCGCCGGGACGCCTGGAGGACTTCTACCAGGCCGCCCAGGAGGACGAGAAGCTCCACCTGGTGAAGGGCAAGGTGGCCCGCATCGAGCAGGACTCCAAGACGGGCAGCCTGCTGGTGGAGGCCGAGGACGTCCTCTCGGGGACCCGGGTGAACCAGGCCGCCGATCTGGTGGTCCTGGCAACCGGTATCGTCCCCTCGGACACCACCGGTATCTCGGTAGACGGGGGCCTCAAGACCGACGAGCACGGCTTCCTGACCAGGGAGCAGCCCGTGGACGGGCTGCTGGTGGCCGGGTGTGCCGCTCGGCCGACCGACGTCGCCACCTGCGTGCGCGACGCCACCTCGGCCGTGATGAACGCCCTGCAGTACTGCGCGGAGTAGTGCCGTGGAGAAGAAACTCGCCCTGTACGTGTGCAAGGGTTGCGACATCGGAGCCTCGCTGGACGTGTCGGAGCTCTTCGAAAAGGCACGTGACGAATACGACCTGGAGATCTGTCGGGAGCACGACTGCATGTGCGGCGCCGAAGGTCGTGAGCTCCTGCGCCAGGACATACTCGACGGGGTCAACGCGCCGGTGGTGGCGGCATGCTCGCCCCGGTTCATGGCCGACGCCTTCACCTTCGACGGAGTCCGGACCGAGCGCGTGAATCTTCGCGAGCAGGTGGTGTGGAGCCACGAGCCCAACGACGAAGACACGCAGATGATGGCCGAGGACTACGTGCGCATGGGGATCGTGCGTGCCCAGAAGGCCGAGATCCCTGAGCCCTTCGAGGAGGAGATCGACGACACCATCCTGGTGGTGGGTGGTGGCGTGGCCGGCATGGGCGCCGCCCTGAGCGCCGCCAAGGCCGGCCATCCGGTGGTGCTGGTGGAGAAGCAGGAGGAGCTGGGAGGGTGGATGGGGAAGTTCAGCCGCCACATCCCCCACAAGCCACCGTACCGCGACCCCGCCCCCAACGACGTGGCCGAGCGCATCGCCGAGGTGATGGGTCACGAGCGCATCACCGTCCACACCGGGACCACCATCGAGCGCATCGAGGGGCAGCCCGGCCAGTTCGACGTCTCGCTCCGGCACAACGGGGACAACCCGGCGCTGCGGGTGGGCGCCATCGTCCAGGCCACGGGCTGGAAGCCCTACGACGCTTCCCGCCTGGGACACCTGGGCTACGGCGAGAGCCCCAACGTCATCACCAACGTGCAGATGGAGGAGCAGCTCGCCGCGGGCGGCATCACGCGGCCCGGTGACGGCAAGGCTCCCCGGCGCATCGCCTTCATCCAGTGCGCCGGATCCCGGGACAAGGAGCACCTGCCGTACTGCTCGGCGGTGTGCTGCCGCGTGAGCATCAAGCACGCGCTCCAGGCCCGGGAGCTGGATCCCGAGTGCGAGGTCTACGTCCTGTACAAGGACATCCGCACACCGGGCCAGCACGAGGACTTCTACCGCAGGGCCCAGGAGGACCCGGGCATCTTCTTCACCAAGGCCGAGGTCGACGCCGTGAAGGTGGACGCCGCCGGCGGCCTGCGCGTGGAGGCTCGCAACACCCTCCTGGGTGAGGACATCGCCCTGGAGGCCGACCTCGTGGTGCTGGCCACCGGCATGGTGCCGGCGGCGGCCGACGGCGAGGCCATCCGGCGCTACACCGACGCCAAGGCGGTGGTGCAGAAGGGCGAGGCCGGGGCCCAGCTCGAAACGGCCAAGGAGACCGTGGAGGAGCTGGCTCACCTGGAGGGCACGGCAATCCTGAACCTGAACTACCGCCAGGGTCCGGACCTGCCGCAGCTCAAGTACGACTTCCCCGACTCCCACTTCATCTGCTTCCCCTACGAGTCGCGCCGCACCGGCATCTATGCGGCTGGCACGGTGCGGGCTCCCGAGGACGCGGACCTGGCGCGGGAGGACGGGACGGGCGCCGCCCTCAAGGCCATCCAGACCCTGAGGCTCGCCAAGAAGGGCGAGGCGGTGCACCCCCGCTGGGGTGACATGTCGTACCCGGACTTCGCGCTGCAGCGCTGCACCCAGTGCAAGCGGTGCACCGAGGAGTGCCCCTTCGGCACCCTCAACGAGGACGTGAAGGGGACGCCCCAGCCCAACCCCATCCGGTGTCGCCGGTGCGGGATCTGCATGGGCGCGTGCCCCGAGCGGATCATCTCGTTCAAGGACTACTCGGTGGACATGGTGTCGGCCATGATCAAGGCCGTCGAGATCCCCGACGAGTTCGACGAGAAGCCCCGCCTGCTGGGGCTGTTGTGCGAGAACGACGCCTATCCGGCGTTGGATACGGCAGGCCTCGAGCGGATCCGGCATAGCGCGTGGATCCGCTTCGTCCCGGTGCGGTGCCTGGGGTCGGTGAACACGGTGTGGATCGCCGACGCCCTGTCCCGCGGCTACGACGGCATCCTCCTGGTGGGGTGCCGATCCGGCGAGGACTACCAGTGCCACTTCATCCGTGGCAGCGAGCTCATGGAGACCCGTAGCGGCAACATCCGGGAGAA
>JASFRY010000309.1:0-5862 GCA_050114675.1 Gemmatimonadota bacterium
GACCCGGAAGTCGCGGCGCACCGCCCGGCAGCGCTGGAGGAACAGCGCGATGGCGGGGCTCGCAGCGAGCTCCTCGGTGGCGGGCAGGTCATCCGGGGCGGGGAGCGGGAGGGGGGGCACCCGGTACGCGTACTCCACCGACAGCCCGAGGGCGATACGGCTCGTGACCAACAAGGTCAGCCCCGGGGACGCCTCGAGGAGGCCGACGAGATCGGGCGCGGAGGACAGCACCTGCTCGAAGTTGTCCAGGACCAGAAGCATGCGGCGGTCGCGCAGATACCCCTGGAGCACGCTCCCGGGGTCGCCCCGGGTTCGGGCCAACTCCAGCGCCGAGGCGACGGCCGGGAGGACGAGATCCGGCTCCTCCACGGAGGAGAGGGGGACGAAGCGGGCGCCATCGGCGTAATCCGGGGAGACATCCGCCGCGAGGCGGAGCGCCAAGCGCGTCTTTCCCACGCCCGGCGGCCCCAGCAGGGTGATCAGCCGTATGTGCCGGTCCTGGAGGAGCGCCGTCAGCTCGGCGAGCTCGGCGGTTCGCCCCACGAGGGGAGTGGGAGGGGTCGGCAGGTGTGGCGCCGGCACGGGCAGTCCAGATGAGAGGGATGTGAGGCGCCTGCCCGGCCATGGTAGTCACCGAACAGGACGACGGTCAAACACGGATCGGCCCGGGCAAGGTCCTTGACGGCAGAGCAGTCTGCTCTCCATACTGAGTCTACAAACCAGACATCGAAAGGGAACCACCATGCCCCGACAGGCCTCGCTGGGAGAGTTCGAGCAGCTCGTCATGCTGGCGGCGCTGCGCCTGGGCGAAGACGCGTCGGGCAACGCCATCAGCACGGAGCTGGAAGAGAAGGCCGACCGGAGCGTGTCGCGGGGTGCGCTGTACTCGGCCCTGGATCGCCTGGAGTACAAGGGCTTTCTCACGTGGCGCGTGGAGGCGTCCACACCGGAGCGGGGCGGCCACCCGTCGCGGATCTTCTCCGTGACCGAAGACGGTCTCGAAGCGCTCCGCGAGCACCAACGCGCCATCCGCAATCTGGCCGAGGGACTGGACGCCGTGCTGGATCCTGGAGGATCCCAGGGGACCTGAGCGGAACGGGAGGAGGGGAACGGGCCATGGAGCCGCCGCGGAGGTGGGAATCGCTGCTGAGGCGCGTGCTTCCGCCCGGGACGGTAGGGCGGAGCATCCTGGGCGACCTCAGGGAGGAGCACGCCCGGCGGCACGCGCGGGACCCGCAGGCGGCCCGCCGTTGGTACCGCCGCGCGGCCCTGGGCGTGGCGGCGCGGGCGTGGCTGGACCGGGTGCTGGGACGGTGGTCGGGAGAGCCGAGGCTCGGACCTCGGCGGGACGGAGGAGGAGGGGGGGATCCCATGTTCGAGCGATTCGCACGCAGCCTGAGATACGCCGCGCGGTCTTTGGTCAAGACGCCGCGCTTCACGATCATCGCCGTCTTCACCATCGCCGTGGGGGTCGGCGCCAACACCGCCATCTTCAGCGTCGTGGACGGCGTCCTGCTCAAGGACCTGGCCTATCCGCGCTCCGAGGAGCTGGTGGACGTTTGGAGCACCGCCCCGGGCCTCAACTACGACCAGTTTCCCCTGTCGCCGGACCTCTACTACTTCTACCGCGCGCAGAGCTCCGCCTTCGCGGACATGGCCATCTACACGCGGGAGGCCGTGAGCGTCACCGGCGCGGGAGGACCGCCGGAACGGGTACGCGCCCTCTCGGCCACCGCCTCCCTCTTTTCCACGTTGGGCGTGATGCCCATGCTCGGCCGGGCCTACACGCAGGAGGAGGACGTCCCCGACGCACCCCGCGTGGTGGTGCTGAGCCACGACCTGTGGCAGCGACGCTTCGGGGCGGATCCCGGCGTCGTCGGGACCACCATGCAGATCGAGGGGGAGGCCCGGGAGATCGTCGGCGTCATGCCCCCGGGCTTCGACTTCCCCAACGACATCGACGTCTGGCTGCCCGCGCGGCTCGATCCCGAGAACCCGCCCGTCGGCAGCTTCAGCTTCCCGGCCGTCGCCCGCCTCGGATCCGGGGTGAGCCTGGCACAGGCCTCGGCCCAGCTCGTACCCCTGGTCCAACGCTTCCTGGAGTCGCACGACGAGGGGTCCCAGTACCGGGCCTTTCTCGAGAACGGACGCTACCAGCCCCTCGTCCACTCCATGAAGGAGGACCGGGTGGGCTCCATGGAGCGCCCCCTGTGGGTCCTGCTCGGGACCGTGGGTATCGTGCTGCTCATCGCCTGCGCCAACGTGGCCAACCTGGTGCTCATCCGGGCGGAGGGCCGGCGGCGCGAATCGGCCGTACGGTCCGCCCTGGGCGCGACCCACCGCATGCTCGTGCGGCAGAGCGCCATGGAGAGCGCGCTCCTGGCCGCCGTGGGCGGGGCCCTGGGCCTCGTGGCGGCGGCCGTCGGCGTGCCGGCGGTCCTGCGCCACGCACCGCCCCAGCTTCCACGCCTGGACGAGGTGGGCGTGGACGGAACCGTGCTCCTCTTCACCCTCGGCGTGACCGCGCTGGCCGCCGTCCTGTTCGGCATCGCGCCCATGCTGCGCTATTCTCCGCGGGTGCTGCTGGCGTCGCTGAAGCAGGGAGGGCGGGGCGGCACCCAGGGCCCCGGCCGCATGCGCGCTCGGAACCTCCTGGTGGCGGCGCAGACCGCCCTGGCCCTGGTGCTCCTGGTGGGCTCGGGCCTGCTGGTCCGGAGCTTCCGGCAGGCCCGGGCGACCGACCTGGGCTTCGAGTACCGCGACCTGCTCACCTTCCGGCTGTCCCTGCCCGAGGGGCGCTACCCCACGCCCACACGCGTGACGTCGTTCCACGAGGATCTCCTGGCCCGGCTCCGGGCATTGCCCGGGGTGGAGGAGGCGGGTCTGACTTCCGCCATGCCCCTGGCCCAGGCCACGCCCGGCACGGCCTTCGAGATCGGCGACCATCCCACCGAGCCCGGCCAGCTCCCGCCCATCCTCCGCTTCAAGTTCGTATCTCCGGGCTTTCTGGAGTCGCTGGGCGTCCAGGTTCTGACCGGCCGCGGCATCCAGCCCTCCGACACCCGGGACGGCGTGGGCCACGTGGTGGTGGACCAGGCGTTGGCCGCCCGCTACTGGCCCGCAGAGAATCCCGTGGGCAAGCGCATCCGCTTCGCCTCGGACTCGACCGACTGGCTCACCGTGGAGGGCGTGACCAAGAAGGTGGTGGACCTGGGCATCCGGAGGGAGACGGACCCGCTCGTCTACCTGCCCATGACCGCCCCCGAGCCGGACAGCGGCTGGGCGGTACGCACCGCCACCTACACGGTGCGCGCGCAGAGCCCGGGGTCGCTGGCCCAGGCCGTGCGCTCGGCCGTCTGGGACGTGGACCCCGACATCCCGGTCGCCGAGATGCGGACCGGCACCGAGGTGGTCAACTCGTCGCCGGCGGTGGTGCAGATCACCTTCACGATGTTCACGCTCGGGATCGCCGCGTTCTTGGCGCTGGTGCTGGGTGCCGTGGGCCTCTACGGCGTGCTCTCGTACTCGGTGGCGCAGCGCACCCAGGAGATCGGCGTGCGCATGGCGTTGGGAGCCGAACGCGCCACCGTCATGCGCATGGTGGTGGGCGACGGGGCGCGCATCCTGGTGTTCGGGCTCGTGGTGGGCCTGGCCGGCGCCGCGGCCCTGAGCCGGCTGCTGCAGGGGATCCTGTACGGGGTCCAGGCCCGGGACCCCCTCACCTTCATCGGGACCGCCGCGGTCCTCCTGGTCGTGGGCGTGGTGTCGGCCTGGCTGCCCGCGCGGAGAGCCGCAGGGGTGGATCCCATCGAGTCCATACGGGTCGAGTAGACCATACCCATCCGGGCATGGATCTGCCCCCCCGTGCGCCCCACCGTCCGGTATGGCGCGCTATCCGCAGATCGAGCATCTGGTGGGGCGGACCCGGGAGGTGCTGCGCGCCCGGGCCTACAGCCCGAGGACCGAAGAGGCCTACCTCGGGTGGATCGAGCGCTTCCTGAGGTGGCACGGCAGCCCCCACCCCCAGGTCCTGGAACCGGAGGACGTGGCGGCATACATGGAGCACCTCGCCCGACGCACCCGCCTCTCGGCGAAGACCCGGAACCAGGCAGCCTCGGCGCTGAGCTTCCTCTTCAGGGAGGTGTTGAAGGCCGGCGGCCTGGAGAGTGTGGCCCGGCCCCGGCCCGCGCGCCGGGTGCCCACCGTCCTGTCTCGCCGCGAGGTCGGTGTCGTGCTTCAGGAGCTCCGGGGCCGGTACCGGCTCATCGGGAGCCTCATGTACGGCACCGGGATGCGCGTGAACGAATCCCTGGGCCTGCGGGTCAAGGACCTGGACTTCGAGCTCGCCCAGATCACCGTGCGTGACGGCAAGGGCCGAAAGGACCGCTACGCCGTGCTCCCCGAGCGGCTCCAGCCCCCCCTCCGCCGCCAGATCGAGCGGGTCGCAAACCAGCACCGGGAAGATCGGAAGAACGGGCACGGCTGGGTTCAGCTGCCGGGGGCGCTTCACAGGAAGAGCCCCGACGCGGGATGGAGCCTCGGGTGGCAGTTCCTGTTTCCCGCGACCCGCCTCACCGAAGACCCCGCCACCGGCCGCACCGGGCGCTACCACCTCCACGACAGCGCCATGCAACGCGCAATGAAACAGGCCGTGCGGGAGAGCGGCATCCTCAAGCACGCCACGTGCCACACCCTGCGCCACTCCTTCGCCAGCCAGCTCCTCCGGGACGGCTACGACATCCGACAGGTGAAGGAGCTCCTCGGCCACAAGGACGTCCGGACCACCATGATCTACCTCCACGCCGTGGACCAGAGCGGCCTCGGCATCCGGAGTCCGCTGGACCGGGCGGGCTTCGACGCCGTCACCCGCGACCCCCTCCTGGACGGATGAGGCGAGCACTAGGCTGCAACAGGTAGTGGTGGCCTCCCCTGTCCAATACACGCCTGCCTCGCAGCCCAACGTCAGAGGCGGACCAGGCGGTAGACGAGTGCCGGTGGGGCTTCAGCCTCGTGGCCAACAGGCGACTAGGTCGCGTATATTGCGCGGTGCGCACCCATGCGCATAAGAGGGTGTGCAGGATAGAGGATAGTTAGATGGCAGCAGGCCGAGGTTAGCGCCCCCGGTTCGATGACACCAAGGAGGTATCTTGTGAATCGTCTGAACCCCTTCCTCGTCGCTCTCTTAGTGGCAATAGGCTCGCAAGCCCTATGTGCCCAGGAGGGCCAACATCCGCCCCACCATGTCTTCGCCTTGGGTGACTTCTCACTGGAGTCGGGAGCAGTGCTCGGTGACGCTACGATCATGTACGCCACACATGGGCAACTCAACGTCGATGGCTCCAACGCAATCCTGGTTCCCTCATACTATCTCGGTAGCCACCACGGCTACGACTACTTGATCGGGCCGGGGCGGGCGTTGGACCCTGCAGAACATTTTGTGATTGTCGCGGAGATGTTCGGCAGCGGCCGGTCGTCCTCGCCGAGCAACATGCCTCCACCGCAGTCGCAGGCCGATTTCCCAGCGGTCACGATCCGGGATAACGTCGAGGCCATGTACCACCTGGTGACCGATGGACTCGGTATTCGGCATCTAAAGGCAATCGTGGGCCACTCGATGGGAGCCGAACAGGGCCTTCAGTGGGCGGTGAGCCACCCTGATTTCATGGACCTCGTGGTCGCGATTTCGGGGACAGGTAAAACGTATCCACACGAAGTTCTTCGCCTGGAAAGTGCCTTGAGTCTTATCACACTCGATTCATCTATCCTCGCGGGGAATGACACCCTTTCGTCGTCCGGAAAGGCAACCTGGGCGTACCATTGGTGGGCGTGGCTTCGCTCTCCGGAGTATTGGCGGCAGGGGTT
>JASFRY010000310.1:0-5858 GCA_050114675.1 Gemmatimonadota bacterium
GACGCGGCACTGTACGCGGCGTACGCCAACCGCCTCCTGGGAGAGAACTGGTGCGAGGCCGCGGTGGACGGCGGCGCCATCATCACCCGCACGGAGATGTTGCAGCGGGCCGAGACCTGGTTCACCACGGCCATCGGGGTCGCCACCACCTCGGACTTCGCCGACCAGAAGACGGCCGCCTACGCCGGCCGCGCGTCGGTGCGGGCGAATCTGGGCGACTGGGCAGGCGCGCTGCAGGACGCCGCGCAGGTCCCGACGTCGTTCGAGTTCGACGCACGGTACGAGACCGCACAGCAGGACCAGTTCAACCGCATCTACTTCGCCGGTGCCAGCGAGCCCTACCGCGCCGTGACCGTATGGAACACCAAGTACGTGGACTACTACGACACGACGGGTGATCCGCGGACTCCCTACACGTACAACGAAGGGGACGTGGGCGACGCGTCCGTGGGTCTCGTGGGCTCCAAAGTACCCTTCTACCAACAGCAGAAGTTCAACGAGCGCGGCTCGGACATCCGGCTGTCGTCGGGGTACGAGATGCGTCTGCTGGAGGCGGAGAAGAAGCTCATCGACGGCGACTGGGCGGGTGCCATGACCCTGGTCAACGGCCACCGCGTCGCCCTGGGTCTCGATCCCTGGACGCCGGCGAGCCTCGACGAGGCGTGGGCGGCCTACAAGCGCGAGCGGGGCATCGAGCTGTGGCTCGAAGGTCGTCGGCTCTCCGACCTCAAGCGCTGGAAGGACAACGGCGAGCCGGGAACGCTGGACGTCCTCGAGACGGCCGGCAGCGCCGAGTCCTATCTGGATCCGGGACAGAGTCTCTGCTACCCCATCCCCAAGGACGAGCGCGAGTCCAACCCCAACATCCCGCTGCAGCCCGGCGGTTGATGTCCCCGGTGGCTCCGGTCACCTGACGCGCGCGGCCCCACCTGGACTCCAGGTGGGGCCGCTGGCGTGGGGGAGTCGAGCGCCTCCGGGCGCGCCTCGCCGACCCTACGCTCCGGGCATTGCCAGCGTCCACTCCCACAGGTTCCAGAAGCTGCCGAAGTTGGTGCCG
Source organism: Gemmatimonadota bacterium (assembly GCA_050114675.1). Taxonomy (GTDB): domain Bacteria; phylum Gemmatimonadota; class Gemmatimonadetes; order Longimicrobiales; family Gaopeijiaceae; genus SZUA-318. Next base: position 1,058 of record JASFRY010000310.1, read on the forward strand.
CTGGGCTTGAAGTTGCCCACGTCGGTGCTCACCAGCTGGGGGATGACGTTGTAGTAGAGCGGCAGCGTGCGTGCCGACGCCGCCAGCATCTCCTGGGCCCGGAAGAGGAGGGCGCGGCGCCGCTCCGGGTCCAGAGCCCGGTCCGACGCCTCCATGACCTCGTCCAGCGCCGGATCGCACAAGCCGGTCATGTTGTTGGGCCCCTCGCACGCGTACAGCCCGGTGATGCTGGGGTCCGCCGGCAGGAACCATGCGCTCACCACCGCCTCCCACTGGCCGCTCCGCCAGCGCTGCGTCCAGGCGGCGCTCTCCAGGGTCTCGAACGTCACCTCCGCGCCCACGTCCTTCAGCTCGGCCTGGATGACCTGGGCCACGGCGATGCGGTCGGCGCTGCCCGCCCGGTTGACCATGGTGAAGGTCAGCCGCCGGCCGTCCTTCTCGCGGATCCCGTCGGGTCCCGGGTGCCATCCGGCTTCGTCGAGCATTCGACGGGCCAGGGCGGGATCGAAGGAGACGGAGGGGACGCGGGGATCGTGGAAGGGACTGCTGGGGTTGATGGGCGAGTCGGCCACCTTGACCGTGCCCTGCATGAGCTTGCCGGCGATGGCACGCCGGTCCACGGCGTGGAAGAGGGCCTGGCGCACGCGGGGATCGCCGAAGATGGCCCGCGAGCGCTGCGTATTGAGGCTCAGGTCCAGGTGCATGAAGGTGTTGGAGCTCACGAGGTGGACCTGGTAGCCCTCCAGCCCCTTCACCTCGGACACCTGGGTCGGGAGAAGCTGGGCGTAATGGTACTGCCGGGCCCGCATGGCGTTGAGGCGCGTGTTGGCGTCGGGGACGAAGGACCACACGATCTCGTCGATGCGGGGCACGTCGGGGCCCCGCCAGTAGTGGTCGTTCTTCACCACCCGGATGTACTCGCCGCTCCTCCACTCGGCGAAGCGGAAGGGCCCCGTGCCCACGAAGGCGCTCCCGCGGTTGAACGGCGTGTAGTTCACGATCTCGTCGGTGGTCATCCCCTCCAGGACATGCTCCGGGAGGATGGCCTCGAAGAGCCCGGCGTAGTACGCGTACTGTCCGTTCCAATGGAAGACGACCGTGTGCTCGTCGGGCGCGTCGCACCCCACGATCCCCAGGTACTGGTCCCGGTTGTAGACCTGGGAGCCGGGGCTCGTGACGAAACGCCAGGTGAAGCACACGTCGGCGCTGGTGAAGGGAACGCCGTCGTGCCAGCGCACCCCGGCGTGGAGGGGCCAGGTCATGTCGACCGTGCCGTCGGCGTTGCGGACGACGAGGCCGTTGTCCTCCGTCGGAATCTCGGTGGCCAGGACGGGGACGTACCGGTTGTGGTCGTCGGTGGTGACGAGCCCTTCCATCATGCTGAACTGGATGTCAACCAGGTTCTGGCTGGTGAAGGGGTTGAGGACGTCGATCTCCCGGTCGTAGGCGATGCGCAGGATCTTCCGCTCCGCGTTCCCGGGCGTCCCGTGCCCGCACGACCCGATCCCCAGGGCCAGGGCGACCCCGACGGCAAGACGCCTCATCCACCTCCTCCGAAGGTCACGTGCAGGCCGAGCTGGAGCTGCCACTGGGACGCCGGAGAGTCCACCGACCACGGCTGCGGGGCCACGGGATTCCCGTTGGCGTCACGGACCGGCAGAAGGCCGCCGGCCCACTCCACCAGGAGCTCTCCCGTGGCGGGCACACGCTCGTAGGGCTCGAGGAGCGAGGCCGTGGGCGGGATGGATTTCACGAGCCCCCAGCTCCCGTTCAGGAGGTTGAGCAGGTTCACCAGGTCCGCCTCCACCCGCACCTGTGTGCTCCCCAGGTGCGCGCCCTGGGCGAGACGCAGGTCGAGCCGGTTCTGCCAGGGCGCGCGGCAGTGGTTGCGGAGCATGATGCCGCCCCGGAAGGACCTCAGGCAGGGATCGGCCTGGATGGCGGCCGCCAGGCGCACCGTGGTGCCGAAGCCCGACGGCACCTCGGCGGGATCCTCGGGGACGTAGACCAGGTCGTTGTTCCGGTCGGAGGCCGGACCCAGGGAGGGGTAGCCGTCCCCGTTGAGGTCGCCCCGGTAGACGTAGGAGTACGGCAGCCCCGACTCGCCCGTGTACAGGAGCGAGAGCTCGGTCTCCGGAAGGCCGGGAATGGGCGTCCCGTAGAGCGCCACCACGATCTTGTGGGGACGGTCGAAGTTGGAGGGCGTCAGCGGCGGGTCGTTGGGGTCGCCGTGTGTGGGCGTCTGGCCGTAGTCGGCGATGAGGTCCACCGAGGTGAGGCTCTGGCGGTCGTAGGACCGTGCGTAGGCGTACCCGGCCTGGAAGGAGAGCCGACCGGGGAGCTTCCCCCGGAGCTCCGCGCTCAACGACCAGGACCGGTCGCCGCTGCCGTTGGTGGCGAGGAGCACCTGGCTGTAGCCCGGCAGCAGGCGGACGGGGTGGAACCCCTGGTCGGTGGGAGCCCCGAAGTGGGTGCGAGCCGTTCCGCCGAAGCCCCGGAGCGGCCCCAGGTACCGGTCCAACGGCTGGATGTTGAGCTCCCGGAGCAGGACCTGGTTGACGGCGTGGCTGAAGATGACGCCCACCGAGGCGCTGAGCGAGGAGGACAGCTCCTGGTCCACCGAGGCGGAGAGCTTGGCGTACTGGGGGTAGCGGAAGCCCTTGTCGAAGAGCGTCACGGCCCTGGAGGTGGCCGGGGGCCCCAGGAGGCAGGACGGGGCGGGGTCCGACAGGTCCAGGGGAGGTGCGGTGTTCCCCGTCGGCGGGTCGGTGGTCCACCGGCCGTAGCAAGCCTCGGTCTCGTGGCGCAGCCCGGTGTTGTGGAAGGCGTTGGCCAGCCACACGTAGGGGAGCTGCCCCGTGAAGAGCCCGGCACCGCCGCGGAGCTGGGTGCGAAGCCGGTCGCCGTGCTGCCAGTTCACGCCCAGGCGGGGGGAGAAGAGGACGATTCCCGAGGGCGTGTACGACGTCTTGCGATAGAAGAAGTCGGAGATGCGCGGGTTGTCTCCGGGGCGGTCCAGAATGAACGGGACGTCGACGCGGAGCCCCAGGCGGAGGGTGAAGTCCCCCACCTCGAGCTGGTCCTGGACGAAGGCCCCGGTCTCCAGGACGTCGAAGCCCACCCCGGGCGCCTGGCCGTCCAGGAGCACGGTGCGCTCGTAGCGCAGCGGGGCGTTGTTCTGGACATCGGTCCAGTTGGCGAAGAAGTACGATCCGGTCGCGCCGGGCCGGTAGGTCTGGCGGATGTGATACCACGCGCCGGAGGCCCCCACCGTCCACGTGTGGCCGCCCCGGGCCAGGGTGAGCATGTCGGTCGCCCGCACGCTGGTCTGGGCCAGGTCGTTGGCCTGGGCGTAGAACTGGGCACCGACCCGGACCGCCCGCGTGGCGGTGAGCGCCGAGTCGGGGCTGGCCAGCACCGCCTCGACCTGGGGCCAGGGGGCATTGGGGGTGGTGGCGTCGGTGGTGTGCTGGACGGTGAGGTCCAGCTCGTTGCCCCCGTTCCGGCCCACGTCGGAGAAGAGCTGGGCCGACAGCGTGTTGTTGACCGAGCGGCGGTGGACCGCGTTGGAGGACAGCTCGTAGGGCTCGAAGGGAGATCGGTTGGGGCTGTCGTCACTGGAGGCGAAGGCGAAGACGTTACGCACCGTGAGCCGCCGACCGCCGGCCAGGTTCCAGTCCAGGCGTCCGAAAGCGTTCCCCAGGGTCCTGTGGAGGGCGTAGGGGCCGGCGATCCCCGTGTCCACCCCGTGGCGCGCCTGGAAGAGGCGCTGGAAGGCGTCCATGTAGCTGGGTTGGATGCCCACGAGGGAGGGATCGTCGCGGCCCAGATTGAAGCCCGAGGGAGGATGGCTGCGCCGGTCCAGCTCGGCCGACAGGAAGTAGTGGACCCGGTCGCGGATGATGGGGCCGCCCGCCGACGCGCCCACCACGAGTCGGTCGACCCCCGACGCGGCGGCGGTGCCCGTCGGGAGCGTCAGGTCCCCCATGAGCGCCTCGTGACGTGCCGCGGCGAAGGTGCGCAGAGTGAAATCGTTGGTCCCGGTGCGCGTGATGGCGTTCATGACGCCCCCGGCGAAGCCCGAGAGGCGCGCGTCGTAGGGTGCCACCAGCACCTCGTATTGGGCCACGGCGTCCATGGGGAGGAGCTTGGCGCCGGCCTGTCCGCCGGGGACCCCGCTGGCGGTGAGGCCGAAGGCGTCCTGGTTGAGGAGCCCGTCCACCAGGATGGCGTTGTAGCGGTCGTTCTGGCCTCCGACGGAGAAGCCGCCCTCCTCGGTGCCGCGCACCAGGGGCGAGAGGACGGACAGCTCCATGACGTTCCGGGAAAGGACGGGCACCGAGGCCACCGCCTCCTCGTCGAGGAGCGTCACCGGACCCACCTGGGCGGGGCTGAAGATCTCCGCCCGGTTCACGTCCACGGACACTCCTTCCACGGGGACGGGCCGGGGCTGGAGAGAGAGGCGCAGGGTCCGGGTCTCGCCCACCTGGAGCTGGATTCCCTCCTCGGTCGCGTCCGAATAGCCCAGGCGGGTGGCCGTGACGTCATAGGGTCCGCCGGGCTGGAGGAGGAGCACCAGGAAGCGCCCCTCCTCGTTGGTCACGACCGTACGCTCGGCGCCGGTCAGGGTATGGCGGATCCTCACTTCCGCATCGGCGAGGGGCTGGCGGTGGGCGTCCACGACCGTGCCCCGGATGGCCGAGGTGGTCTGGGACTGGGCGGAGGCGGCGTCGGGGAGGAGCCCCAGGGCCGAGGGGGTGACCACCAGGAGGAGGACGAGGCGGATGAGGGAGACCGCGCG
>JASFRY010000311.1:0-5839 GCA_050114675.1 Gemmatimonadota bacterium
CGAGCTCTATCTGGCCATGTTCATGGGCGGATGGGGCGCGCTCAACTATGCGTTCCAGGGGTTCGTGGACATCCGCCTCACCATGCTCCTCTACCTGGGCTCCCTCATCGGGATCTACGTGGGGGTGTACGGCACCAAGGTGGTGAAGGAGATCCTCATCCGGATCGTCACCGCCGTGGTGATCCTCCTGTGTGTCGTCAGCCGCGCGGTGGCCGTGCCCGCCTACCTCCGCCAGCTCGGCTGGATCGACATGAATCCCGCCTGGGACGGCTACTTCAACCTGGCGAGCAAGATCATGCTTTTCGTGGCCGGGGTGTCCGGATGCGGGCTCATCCTCTTCGAGGTGGTCCGCTCCTACCGCCACAGGCTCAGGATGCAACATCAGCTCACCGAGGCACGGGCCTCGTCGTGAGCGCACCCCGCCCGCGACCCGGACGGGAAGGAGAAGGCCTCATCCCATGGCTGATCTGAAGAAGAAGATCGAGGACTGGATGGTGCGGGTCTCGTTCGCCGAGGCCGGTGCCGCCGACGAGGGCTTCGAGGCCACCGGCGTCGAGCTGGACCGAAAGACGAAGCTGGCGCTGGCGCGCCTGAAGATCGTGCGGGACGAGCGCGCCACAGGCACGCAAACGGAGGGAGACATGGTCGGCGCGGACGAAGCAGCCGGTGGGCGGCAAGAGGACCTGAGCGTCATGGTGCTGGACGACGAGCCCATCGTGGGCAAGCGATTGAGGCCCGTTCTGGAGAAGTCGGGGTTCACCGTGGAGTGCTATGAGGACCCGGTGGCGGCCCTCGCACGCCTCGAGGAGAAGCAATTCGACATCGTGGTCACGGACCTGCGCATGGAGGGCGTGGACGGCATCCAGATCCTCGAGCACGTCATGAAGCACTGTGAGCACACGCGGGTCATCCTCATCACCGGATACGCCACGGTGGAGGTGGCCCGGGAGGCGCTGGTCAAGGGAGCCTTCGACTTCATCTCCAAGCCCTTCAAGCCCCAGGACCTGCGGGCGGTGGTGAACAAGGCCGCCCTCTCCCTGGGACACCGGGCGATCATGTAGCGCCCTCCGCCGCGTTCCGGCCATGGTCCACGCCAACGACGACACCGATGCCGCCACGCTGACCACGGTGGCCGAGGAGGCGGAGCGCGCCCTCCGGAACCGTCCCAGCCTCTCCATCCGGACCCGCCTCACCCTGGGCTTCCTCCTCTGGCTCGCCATGAGCCTGGGCGTGACCGTGGTGTCCATCGTCCTCATCGGCCAGGTCCGCGACAAGCTGCGCATGGTGGGAGCGGTGGATCGCTACACCTTCGAGATCCAGCAGGCACGGCGCTACGAGAAGAACTACTTCCTCTACCACACAAACCTGGGCGACGCCCTGGACCAGGTGCACGCCGCCCAGCGGATCCTGGACCGGGAGATCAGCAGTATGGCCTCGGTGGTGGGAGAGGAGGCGGTGCAGGCCATGCGGGACCGGGTGCGCAGCTACGAGGAGCTCTTGGCCGGGCTCCCCGCCCTGGACGGCACCTCCGACGCGGTCCAACGCCAGCAGGTGGAGGCCCAGCTGCGCATCCACGGGGCGACCATGGTGAGCGAGGCCGAGGATCTCGCCACCCGGGAACGGGCGTCGGTGGAAGCGCTGCTGCGCATGTCCCGGCACGTGACCATGGCCTTCCTGGCCGCACTGGTCGTGGTCATCGTCCTCCTGGGCGCCTTCATCACGCGTCAAATGCTGGCACCGCTGGGCCGTATCGTGCAGGCCACGCGCCGCATCGCGGCCGGGGACCTCACGCCCATCACGCCCCGACGCAAGTACAACGACGAATTCTCCGAGCTGGCCAGCTCCATCAACCACATGACCCACGAGCTCGTCCGGCGCCAGCAGCTCCTCGTCCAGTCCCACAAGCTCCAGGCCGTGGGCACGCTCACGGCGGGGGTGGCCCACGAGCTCAACAACCCCATCAACAACCTCATGCTCACCGCCGCGGCACTGGAGGAGGATTACGAGGAGATGGACGACGCCGAGCGGCTCGAGGCCGTGGCGGACATGGTGAAGGAGTCGGAGCGGGCCCGGGACATCGTTCGCAACCTCCTGGATTTCGCCCGGGAGAGCGAGGTCCAGCTCACGCCCCTCGATGTGGAGCAGATCATCGGAGAGACCCTCCAGCTCGCCGCCAACCAGATCCGGCTGGCCCGGGTGAAGGTCCAGGGCGAGGTGGAGGAGAACGTCCCGGCGGTATACGGTGACCGGCATCAGCTCACCCAGGTCTTCCTCAACCTGGTGCTCAACGCCCTGGACGCCATGGAAGGGGGCGGCGTCCTCACCATCACCGTGGAGAAGTCCGGGGACCGCAACTTCGTGGACATCGGCTTCCGGGATACGGGGGTGGGGATACCCGCGCAGCACCTGCCCCACATCTTCGACCCCTTCTTCAGCACCAAGAAGCAGGCCCGGGGAACGGGGCTGGGCCTCAGCGTGTCGCTGGGGATCCTGAAGCAGCACGGCGGCGACCTGCGGGTGGAGAGCGAGGAGGGCGAGGGAACCACCTTCACCGTCTCCCTCCCGGTGACCCGCGTACCCGCCCGCATGTCGCAGCCGGAGCCCTACGCGGCGCCGGTCACCTGACGTCCGGTCGGGGAGCCCGTGCCGTCCGTCGTGCCTCCGCCGGTCCCCCTCGGGTCCCCGGGGCCCGCCGCCGCCGCAGGGAGGACGACGGCGACCGGCTCCGCCCTACTGCACGGCCATCCAGTAGCTCTTGAACACCACCGTGGAGAGGAAGAACCCCAGCGGCACGTTCACGAGCACGCCCACCGTGAACGCCCAGAAGGGAGGCATGCCGAAACGGGCAAGCTCCCGGAAGCGCGTGGTGAGGCCGATGCACAGGAACGTGAAGACGAAGGTCCAGGTCCGGAGCGTCTTGATGGGGGCGATGAGCCGTGCGCTGATGTCCCCGGACATCTCGGCGGGGGCGTTGGCCACCAGGACGCTCACGATCACCGACGCCAGGAAGAAGCCGATGACGAACTTGGGGAAGCGCCCCCAGATCACGCCGGCGCCCACGCGCCCGCCCTCCCCGCCGTCGGCCCGCTCCCACATGGTCGTGGAGACGATGGCCAGGACGAACGCCCAGATGCCGATCCAGATGTCCCGGCCGATGACCTTCATGAGGGTGAAGGTCTGAATGGCGGCTTCGGTACCCGTGTTCGACGCGATGGTCTGGGCGGCTGCGTAGCCGGCGGCGTCGGCGAACTCACTGGTGCCGATCCACGCCCCGGCTACGCCCGGATGGAGGCCCAGGGCCTTGCTGGCCAGGGGGAGGAAGAAGATCATGACCAGCGCCCAGAGGGATACGATGCTGATGCTGATGGCCACGTGCTCCTTGTCGGCCTTCACGGCGCCGCCCACGGCGATGGAAGCCGACACGCCGCACACGGCGCCTCCGGCCCCCAGGACCGCCCCGAAGCGCTTGTCCAGCCCGAAGACCCGGGTGCCCACGAAGAACATGACCAGCCACGTGGACACCGACACGATGGTGGCCTGGAGGAAGGCCACGGGTCCGGCCGTTACGATGGCCGTGAGGGGCAGCGTGGCGCCCAGCAGCACGATGCCGGTCTTGATGTAGTACTCGGTGCGGAGGGAGGCATCGAGCCACCCGGGCAGCGGCACCGCATTCCCCACCACGAGCCCCAGGATGAGGGCCACCAGCGGTGCTTCCAGGCTGTACGTGTGGAAGAAGCGACTCTGGCTCACCACCAGGATGAGGACGGACACCAGGTAGATCAGGGTGAAGCCGGGGAGGTACTCCCGCACCCTGTGGCCCATGATGGCCGTGCTCACCGTGAAGATGACGCCGAAGACCACGAAGAGGAGGATGTAGCGCCCCCACGCGGCGGCGAAGTGGGAGACCACGCTCGAGCCGGCGGTCCAGTCCCGGGGCGGGCTCACCGCCAGAGGCTCCAGCGTGCTCCCGCCCATGAAGAACCCGATGGCCACCAGCACGATGCCCAGGCCCAGCCACACCGCCCACCAGTCCTCCGTCTTCCAGAGTGAAGAGATCCCGTTACCGTCCGTCATGGGAGGCCTCCCTGTGAAACGAGCCCTGCGCGAGATGCTGCGAGAACGGCGCATGGACGAGATCGCCGCCCTCGCCGAAGGCAGGAGGCGGGTCCTGGGGACCCTGGTGAGCCTCACGTTCGACGCCGACGACCTGGTGGCGTGGCGAGCGGTGGAGGCCCTGGGCGTGGCCACCGCGCGGGTGGCCGACCGTGATACGGCGTTCGCCCGGGAGCAGCTCCGTCGGCTCCTCTGGCTCATCACGGAGGAGTCGGGCGGGATCTGCTGGCGGGCTCCGGAAGCCATGGCGGAGATCGTGGCGCACCGGCCCGACCTCTTCGACGACTACGTGCCCATTGTGGTGCACCTCCTCCTCGAGACGGCCGAGGAGGACCTGGAGCACTTCCGGCCCGGCATCCTCTGGGCCATCGGTCGGCTGGGTCCCCTGGCCCGGACGTGCGTGGCCGACGTCCTTCCGGCCATCGAAGCTGCCCTGGACCGCCCCGACGCCGCCTCCCGGGGGATGGCAGTGTGGTGCCTGGGGCGCGTCGGGCACACGCGTGCCCTGGTGGCCCGGCCCGAACTGGCTGCCGACGCCGCCTCCGTGGCCCTCTACCAAGAGGGCGAGCTGCGCCCCGTCACGGTGGCGCTCCTCAGGGAGCGCGCCCTGGCGGAGTGACCGGAAGCGGGCGCCTGGCGCCCCCATCGCGTCCACGCCGCCTCACCTCTCCGTGCCCCCACCCTCGAGGATCGCGTCCACCAGGGCAGACGTGGTATGGGGAGACGCCTCCACGGCGGGCTCGTGGCCCAGCGCACGGAGGGCCTCCGAGGTGACGGGCCCGATGCTGGCGAAGCGGACGCCCTCCAGAGCAGGACCGTAGAGTCGAGCCAACGACCGGGCGATGGCGGCGCTGGTCACGGTGATCCAGTGGATCTCCCCGGCGGCCAGGGCCTCCACGACGGCTGCATCCGGCGTCTCCACGTCCTCGCTCCCGTAGGCCACCACCGAGTCCACCCGGGACCCTGCGGCGAGGAGGGCCTCTGCCAGGACGTTCCGGCCCCGACTGGCACGCACCAGCAGGAAGCTCTGGCCCACCGTCTCGCCAAGGAGCGCCCGGGCCAGGGCTTCGGCATCGAAGGAATCGGGGACCAGGTCGGCATGCAGGCGATAGTGGGCCAGCCGGTCCGCCGTCCCCGAGCCCATGGCGGCCAGACGAGTCCCACCCAGCCGACGCGCATCCTCGCCCCGGGCCAGCAGCCGGCCCATGAGGGCGTCGACGCCGTTGGCGCTGGAGAACACCACCCAGTCGTACGTCGACAGCGCGTCCAGGGAAGCATCCAGGGATGCCCAGTCCTCAGGAGCCGTGATGCGAACCACCGGGCTCAGGACCACCTCCGCTCCCAGGCCGGCCAGCCGCCCCCGGAGCCCCCGGGACGTGGCAGGGGAGCCCGGCACGAGAACGCGTACCCCGCTCAAGGGGCGAGCCGCGAACCAGGAGCGCTCGGGCGCCCGGGCCACCACGTCGCCCACCACGAACACGGCGGGGGGCTTGAGCCTTCGCTCCGCCACCACGTCGGCCACGGTGCCCAGGGTGCAGCGGACCGTCTCCTGGTCTGCCCGTGTGCACCACCGCACCACGGCCACGGGGGTGTCGGCCGCGCGGCCGTGCTCGATGAGGGCGCCGCTCCACGCCTTGACCCTCCCCACCCCCATGTAGAACACAAGGGTCCCGGGGAAGGCCGCCAGAGCGGCGAAGTCCAGGCACGACTGTCCGCGCTCCTCCTT
>JASFRY010000312.1:0-5828 GCA_050114675.1 Gemmatimonadota bacterium
TCACCACCGCGAGGATGCGCCCCGACGCGTCCACCTCGAGCATCCGCTCCTCCCGCGCGGCCAGGAGCACCAGTGTGCCGGTGGCGGGATCCACGTCCACGGCCGAGGGGTGGACACCGCCTTTCAAGCCGAAGGGAGCCAGGTCGCCGAAGGGGATGCGGAGGACGGGGGGCCTGGGCGTATCCGGGTCCAGGGGCAGACGATGGATCCGGATCTCCGGGGCGCCGGAGCGCAGGCTCTTGCACGCCAGGATCAGGTCGCGGGACTGCGCTTCGTAGGTCAGCCCCTCCACCTCGCACTCCGGTCCGAGCTCGGTGTCCGACACCCGCACGGGCGAAGTCTCCCCCTCGTCCACGGCACGGAACTCGTACAGCCACCCCCGGCTGGACACGAGAAAGAACCGCTCTCCGGCCACCGCGATGCCCTCGAAGTCGTCACGCACCAGGGGAGCGCCCACGTCGAACCCGTGGTCGGCATCGCCCGTCCGGGGATCGATGCGGTAGACCCTGCTCCGCTCGTCGTCGTGGGCGTAGAGCATGCCATCCGGCCCCCAGGCGAGCCCCGAGGCTTCATGGAGGCGGCCGGGGAGGTCGTGCCGGTCCACGGGGTCGTCCAGGTCGTAGCGCTCCGGGAGGGGGCGCGATTCGCGGAGCTGCGGTGACGGGACGAGCAGCAGCGCCAGCCCTGCCGCGAAGACACCGGTTCGAATCACGCCCGCTTCAGCGTCTTGAGGGTCCTGAGCTCGGCTGCCCGGAGCGTTTCCGGGGGCGCCTCCCGCAGCCTGTCCAGGAGCATCCCCTCGGCCGCGGGGCCGTCCAGGCGAGCCAGGTATTCCAGGATCACGTCGTCGGGCCCGGCCGGGGCGATGTCGGCCAGCTTCCACCGGCTCGCCACCTCGGAGAGGATGTCCTCGGTGTAGGCCTGAGCCCGCTCTGCCGACGACGCGTGCACCAGCACCAGCGCGTTGGCGCGCCTCTTCTTCTTCTTGGCGCGTTCGGCCGACAGATGCCGCTCCATCCGGGCCGCCTGCTCCAGGACCCCCTCCCAGTCCTCGGGTGCGGCGGCGTCCAGGAGCGCCGCATCTCCCACGACCCGGACGGCGGACGAGGAGCCCGGACCCATCATGGCGTCGCCCAGGGAGAGCCCGTCCGGCCCCGCGCCGATGGTGGCATACGGGTTCCCGAAACGGGTGGCCCACAGGATGAGGATCACGGCGTTGAACATGAGGGAGAGCACCATGGCCAGGCCCAGCGCCTGCACACCCGACGCCAGGCCTACGCCGATGGCCAGGAAGACGTACACGGCGTCCTTGGTGTCCTCCAGCGTGGTACGGAAGCGGACCGCCGCCACGATCCCCGCCAGGGAGAACGCCAGGGCCAGGCTGTTTCCCACGACGATGACGATTCCCGTCACCGCCACGGGGAGGATGAGAAGCGTGTGGACCACGGACTCGTGGAACCCGCGGTACCGGCGCGTGATCATGTAGATCCACGTCACCGGGATCATGATGGCCAGGGCCCCGGTCATGCAGACGACTCCCAGGATGGCCAGAGACCACGGACCGTTCACCACGGGCGAGCCCACGGCCGCCGGCGCATTCTGCCCCAGGTCGACCCGGGCCGCCAGCTCCTCCAGGTTGCCCTCGAGCATCAGGCGGGTGCTCGGCACGTAGTGGACCAGCAGCGCCACGCCCACGCCCAGCAGCACGTAATACAGGGCGACGCGGGCGAGCCGACTACGTTCGCCGTGGGTCTTCGGATTGGAAGTCATGGAGGGGCTCCCGGCTGCTGCCGTGGCGAGGACGGCGGAATCATGGGACCAGACGGGATCCCGCGGCAAGGACTTCCTGGACAAGACCCTCCGAAGCCGGGTACTCTAGCGGCAGGTATTGCCAGCCATAGAGCCGATCCTCCCGGGAGCAGCGACCATGCGCCCTCACCTCGCCGTGTCCATGGCCACTCTGGCCCTCGCCGTCGTCCCCGGCGCGGCCGCCGCCCAGGAGTGGCGGGCCTTCACGCCCGAGGAGTTCGCCCAGCGAGCGTCGGAGGCCGAGGCCGCGCCGCTGTTCAAGAGCCAGGAGCCGCTGGTCCTGACCCTTCGCGCGGACATCAGCTGGCTTCGGGACGAGCGCTCCGACGAGGAGCAGACCGAGGGCAGCGTCGTGCTGCCCCAGCCCGACGGCACCGAGGTGGTCGTGCCCGTGAAGGTGCGCACCCGCGGCATCTTCCGACGGGACAAACGGAACTGCAACTTCCCCCCGCTTCGCCTCAACTTCCCCAAGAAACAGGTGAAGGGCACGGTCTTCGAAAGCCAGGACAAGGTCAAGCTGGTCACCCCCTGTCGGGACAACAACGACACCTACCAGCAGTACGTCCTTCAGGAATACCTCGTCTACCGGGTGGCGGAGCTCCTCACGCCGGCCAGCTTCCGGGTGCGGCTGGTCCGCATCACGTACGAGGACCCGGACGGCGGCTACGATCCCCGCACCAAGCTGGCCTTCCTCATCGAGGACGACGAGCAGATGGCGGCACGCAACCGGGCCCAGGTGATGGACTGGGAACAGTTCCACCCTGCCCGGATGGACCCGGAGCACGCGGTGCTGGAGTCCCTCTTCCAGTACATGATCGGGAACACGGACTACTCTGCGCCCTTCTTCCACAACTCCACCCTGGTCCGCACGGAGGACGCCCGCTATCTGCCGGTACCGTACGACTTCGACTTCTCCGGTGTCGTCAACGCCCGGTACGCGACGCCCGATCCCAGCCTGGAGATCCGGTCAGTCCGGGAGCGGATCTACCGTGGGTTCTGTCGTCCCTCGGTGGATTTCGGCAAGCTCGTGGCTCTTTTCAACGAGAAGCGCGATGCCATCCGGGCATTGTACGAGGGCATGCCGGACCTCGAGGAGAAGCAGCGTTCGCGTGTGCTCGAGTACTACGATGATTTCTACGAGATCATCAATGATCCCACCAAGCTCGACCGGCGGGTGATTCGCGCCTGCCGGGACTTCTCGTGAGGGGGGTGCAGGCGTGACGAGCCCGATTCCGAGTGGGGGGCGCACCAGCCTCCTCCTGGCACGGAAGCGCCTCGAGCAGGGACTGGCCGAGATGGTCGGACTGCTCCGGGGGATCGTGGCCGACGGCAACGTGTCGGCGGACGAGGCCGCCCAGTTGGCCCGCTGGACCCGGGAGAATCCCGACGTGGCCGCACGCTGGCCCGCCAACCTCCTGGCTCGCCGGCTGGAGCAGATCGTTCGCGACGGGCGGGTGGACGGGCGAGAGCGAAAGCACCTGGCGGCGCTCATGGCGCAGCTCACGTCGGACCCCGCCGGCGTGACGCCCTCCCTTGCCACGGATCTTCCGGTGGACCGGCCGGAGCCCGAGGTGCTCCTGGAAGGGCGCACCTTCGTCCTCGCCGGGGAGATGGCCTTCGGCCCGCACCGCGCGTGCGAGCGGGAGATCGTGGAGGCCGGGGGCCGGTGCGAGCGCACCGTCACCCGGCGCACCGACTACCTGGTCATCGGAAGCCTGGCCCGGGACGACTGGGCGCAGGAGAGCTTCGGTGCCATGGTGGACGAGGTCATGCAGTACCGCGCCCGGGGCGTCCCCATCGCCATCGTCTCGGAGGAGCGCTGGAGCCTGGCCCTGCCCTGAGCCGCGGGGTTGCGGACGCACCCCCTCTGTGCGTCCGCCCTCAGTCGTTGGGCGGAACGTACTCGTCGTCGTGGAGCTTCTTCCGCTCCTGCCGGGACATGGTGCGCGTGGGTGTCGGCTCCTGCTGGAGACGCTGCCGACGCTCCAACTGCTGGAGGCGGCGCTGCTTCGACGCCTCCCTCTCCTTGGCAAGCTCTTCTGGGGTCACTCGTGGTGCTCCGCGACAGAGGGTTCGTACGAGTCGGGGCGGCCGGATTCGAACCGGCGACCCCCTGCTCCCAAAGCAGGTGCGCTACCGGACTGCGCCACGCCCCGAAAGAATGGTCGTGAGCCAACGGTTTTCGGCGTTTCTGTCTGTCTCGTGGAACTCCGACGAAACACGGCAGTCCCTCAGTGTAGCGGGGCGGCCCGCTCGCACTGAAAGACGAAGCGAACCGCCCCTCAACTGCGCCCGGGGGCCGGACACGGGGAACGATGGGCAAGCGGCGCGTCCGGGTCAAGGCACCGGAACCGGGCCGAAGACTGTGCCAAGGCATGCAGAACCCGCCTACTCCTTTCTTGCCTCACCCCCTGCCCTCCCTCACATTTTTCCACCTGCCTCAAAGGCCCAGCGGGCCCTTGGATTTCCTGTCTGTTGGCCGAACCCTCCAGGTTCACTCAGGTTCACTCATGGAATCCACTACCGAGGCGACGAAACCTCGATGACCGGGGGGCGTGACGAGTCTTCCCTGGCCCTGGAGAAGGTACTTCGCAGGTTCGAGGGCCAGGTGCGGAGCATCGGGCGTCGTTTTGGATTCCCTCCCGCCGACCTCGACGAGCTCTTCCAGGAGCTGCGGATCCGACTCTGGAAGGCGCTGGAGGATCCGGAACGCATTGGTGCAGCGTCGTCTTCGTACGTCTACCGCGCAGCCACATCCGCTGCCGTAGACCTGATTCGACGCCAACGTCGCTCTCGCCGCGACGTCCCCCTCGAGGTGGAGATGGCCCGGGCCGGCCCCGGGAATCCTGCAACCCAGCATGAGCTTCGACAGATGGCGGACGAGGTCTTCCGCGCCGTGGGCCGTCTCGACGAACGGCGACGCCCGGTAGTCAGAATGTACCTGGCGGGGTACAACCACAAAGAGATCGCGGGACTCCTGGGGTGGGCTGAAGGGGCCACGAGGAATCTCCTCTACCGGGGCCTCCAGGACCTCCGAGAAGACCTGTCGAGTCATTCGATCTCCCTTCGGTGAGAATACTCCACAGTCAAGATCGTTTCTTTGGTGAGGGCAAGGCGTGGATGGACAAGGGGAGAAACCGAAGTTGAGCACATCTTCAGGGGATTCGTTGGACCGTATTCGGCAAGCCTACCGGGACGCCCTCGAGCGTCGAGGCCAGACGGATGATACCTCCTGCCCGGACCCGGAGGCCCTCTTGAGCTTGGCGGAGGGGGCTGGGCCGGAGGCCGAGCGGCTCGAGGTCCTTGACCACGTCATGTCCTGCTCCACGTGTCGGCAGGAGTTCGAGCTCCTCCGAGCACTGGCTGTGGCTCGTCCCCGGGAGAGAAATTGGCTCCGCTCCTGGATGGCCGCAGCGGCCTCGGTGGTCCTCCTGGCGGGGGCCGGGTACGCCGTGTGGTGGCAGATGGGGCCGGGAGACACGGTATACAGGGGAGCCGACTCGGGGGTGGAGCTGGTGGCCCCTGAGTCGGGTGGATCGGTGGACGGAGATGTGCAGTTTGTGTGGAGGGGGGAATCCGGCGCCTTCGAGTACGTCCTGGAAATCCTGGATCCCGACGGGGGGAGCCTGCTTCGCCGGACCACGGCCGACACCCTGGTGATCGTGCACCTGCCGGATCACCCCGGGCTTTCCGGGTCTGTGAGGTGGTGGGTCAGGGCCCGCCTCGATGACGGCACCGAGAAGGTCTCGGAGACGAGGCCACTGAACTTGCCTCGCGGCTAGTGTCCTGTCCCGGAAGTCCGCCGGCATTCGTGCACCGCTGCATCCACCGTGGCTGCGTTGCTCCTCCTCTTCCGAGCCACCCCCACCGCGCCCAGCACAAGGACCGAGAATCCCGCTGCCAGGAGTATCGGAGAAAGGCCCGACGCCCAGGTCCACGCTGAGCGCCACCACGCCGGCCTGACCAGCGGGACCCGAAGACCGCTGTCACCCACGACGGTGAACGCACCCCAACTCGAC
>JASFRY010000313.1:0-5826 GCA_050114675.1 Gemmatimonadota bacterium
CCCGCCTGGACCCACGACAGCGAGACCAGGTCGGTGAAGCCCTCGAAGGTGAAGGTCTCGAAGCCGGCCACCCCGTCGGTGGTCAACGTCGCCGTCACCGTGGATCCGTCCGCCCGGGTGCCGGTGAAGTTCACGTCCCGGGGCCGCAGGTCGGAGAGCGCCAGCTCGGCGATGTCGATGGAGACCGCCGTGAACGTGCCTCCGTCGTCCTTCGCCAGCACGGTGGTGTTACCGGGTGTGGCGTTCAACAGAGCGATAGAGCCAAGGAACATGGGGCCGTCCAGAAAGGCCATGAAGGCGTCACCAGAGTTGGCCGGATCCACCAGGGTGAAGCCATCCTCGGAATACGACGACATGACGCTCTGCGTCACACCCGACGCCGCCAGACTCTCGAAGTCCATGACGACGCTGCCGGCGGACGTCCCGTCCAACAGAGGATCGCTCGGCGCGTCACCGAGGCGCATCGGCGCCACGCGGTCGGCGGCAGGCGGACCGGGGTCCTGGGGCTGGAAGGGGGCGACGATGGTGTCGGAGCAGGCGGCAGTAAGCAGGATCAGCGCCGACACGGCAAGGGACCGCTTCATGGTTCCTCCTTGATGACACGACAGAACTCACACCAAGGGGCACCGGGGGGGGCTGCATAACGCGCTTGTAGCGCTACAACAACCATAGGGAATCGCGGCGGGGTCGCGCCAGGGTATTGATCAGCGACCAACAGGGTGCAGCACTGGCGGCGCAAGCCTGAGCTCCGGAGGCGCCGACCGTCCGGCGGTGAGCGGACGAGGCCCCTCCCGGCTGGTTCCCCGGTGGCCACCTCGGAAGAGCGCCACGGTCTGGAGCACCTCGGCGTGTCCCGGGCCGACGAGACGAGGCTTGCTGATACGGCGATGGGCTGCCTACCCTGCGAAGCCGGCGGGGAGCATGGATCTCCTCCCTCCCGGCTCCGATTCCCCCACCAGGAGAGACTCCCGATGCTCTTCGCACGACGGCTCTTCGGCCTCGTTCTGGCTGCGGCGATCCCTGCCGGGCTCTCTGCCCAGGTGGACGCCCGCATGTTCCGCTATCCCGACGTATCGGCGACACGAATCGCCTTCGTATACGCAGGCGACATCTGGCTCGTCCCGAAGGAGGGCGGCGTGGCCGCACGGCTCAGCTCCCCGCCGGGAGAGGAGTCCTTCCCCCGCTTCTCGCCGGATGGATCGCGAATCGCCTTCACCGGCAACTACGACGGCAACGAGGACGTCTATGTGGTCCCGACCCTCGGCGGGACGCCCACACGCATCACATACCATCCCATGCCCGACCGGCTGGTGGACTGGAGTCCGGACGGATCGCAGGTCCTGTTCGCTTCCCCCCGGGAGAGCGGCAGGCAGCGGTACAACCAGCTCTACCTGGCGCCGGCGGCGGGTGGCATCGCCAGCAAGCTCCCGCTTCCCTACGCCGAGTTCGGGGCGCTCTCACCGGACGGGGAACGCATCGCCTACATGCCCAAGTCCCGGGACTTCCGCAACTGGAAGCGCTACCGAGGGGGATGGGCACCGGACATCTGGCTCTTCAGCCTCACGGATTCCTCCGCGACCAACCTCACGCACAACGACGCCAACGACGGCCAGCCCATGTGGGCGGGCGACACGCTGTATTTCCTCTCGGACCGTGGACCGGCTCAGCGTGCGAACCTTTGGGCCCTCGACCCGACCAGCGGCGACACGCGCCAGGTGACGACCTTCACCGATTTCGACGTCACCTTCCCCGCCATCGGGCCCCAGGACATCGTGTTCCAGGCGGGGGGCGACCTCTACCGCTACGAGTTGGCCACGGGGACCACCGTCCAGGTGGACGTGGAGGTGGTGACGGACCTGGCCACCGTGAAGCCCCGCGAAGAGGACGTGCAGAACCTCATCCAGTGGGCGGATATCTCCCCGTCGGGAAAGCGGGCGGTCTTCGTGGCACGCGGCGACGTGTTCACCGTTCCCGCGGAGCACGGCCCGGTGCTCGACCTGACCCGCACCTCGGGCACGGCGGAGCGCTACGCGACCTGGTCCCCCGACGGCAAGACGCTGGCGTACTGGAGTGACGAGAGCGGCGAGTACGAGCTCACGCTTCGGCCGGCCGACGGGAAAGGCGAGGAGCGCACCGTCACATCCATGGGCGCCGGATTCCGCTACCACCCGAGCTGGTCGCCGGACAGCAAGCGCATCGCCTTCGCGGACCAGGCCATGCGGTTCTATGTCTACGATGTCGAAGGGGACCACCTGGCCCGCATCGACAGCAGCGCGGTGTGGATGGGCCATCCCGCCCTGGAGAACATGGCGTTCCGCTGGTCGGCGGACGGCAGGTGGCTCACCTACGCCCGCCCCATCACGCGAAGCAACCAGGCCATCTTCCTCTACGACACGCGCGATGGCTCCCTGCATCAGGCCACGTCGGGCTACTACAGCGACTTCCGCCCGGTCTTCGATCCCGACGGGAAGTACCTCTACTACCTGTCCAACCGCAACTTCGAGCCGGTCTACGGCAACTTCGACAACTCCTGGACCTACCCCAACGCCACCAGCGTCGTCGCGGTCCCGCTGCGTCTGGACGTTCCGTCGCCGCTGGCCCCACGGAACGACACCGAAGGAGAGGCCACGGCAAGCGACACCACATCGGCCGCCTCCTTCGAGATCGCGCTGGACGGGTTCGAGGCCCGGGGTACGGTCCTGCCGCCCAAGCCGGGCAACTACAGCGACATCGCCGCGACGAAGGGCAAGGTGATCCTGCACCGTCGGCCGCGCTCCGGCGCGGGTGGTGGTGACAGCCCGTTGGTCTACTACGACCTGGGCGCCCGCGAGGAGAAGACCATCGTCGACGACGCCGACGCTTTCTCCCTCTCGGCAGACGGAAAGAAGCTGCTCGTGCTCAACCGGCCCCGGTGGGCCATCGTCGACGTGCAACCGGGGCAGAAGATGGACAAGCCCCTGCGCACGGCCGAGATGACCATGGAGGTGGATCCCCGCGCTGAATGGCGGCAGATCTTCACCGACGTCTATCGCATCGAGCGCGATTACTTCTACGACGCCGAGATGCACGGCGTAGACTGGGACGCGCTCCACGAGCGGTACGGCGCGCTCATCGATGCGTCGGTGACGCGCTGGGACGTGAACTGGGTGATCGGCCAATTCATCGCCGAGCTCAGCTCGTCCCACACGTACAACGGCGGGGGAGACGTCGAGCATTCACCGACGCGCCACGTGGGCCTTCTCGGTGCCGACTTCACGCTGGAGAACGGCGCTTTCCGGATCGCCCACATCGTGCGTTCCGCGCCCTGGGACGACGTACGCTCACCCCTTGCCCAGCCTGACGTGGACGTAAGCGAAGGCGACTACGTCCTGGCCGTGAACCACACGCCCCTGGACACGTCGGAGGATCCGTTCGCGGCCTTCCAGGGGCTGGGTGACGAGCCGGCCCTGCTGACGGTGAACGACGCCCCGAGCATGGACGGAGCCCGCGACGTGCTGGTGAAGCCGGTCACGGACGACACACAGCTCCGGTTCGCGGAGTGGATCGAAGAGCGCCGCCAGCAGGTGGACCAGGCAACGCACGGGCGCGTGGGCTACATCTACGTGCAGAGCACCGGCGTCGACGCCCAGAATGACCTCCTCCGCCAGTTCATGGCCCAGTGGCGCAAGGACGGCCTGATCATCGACGAGCGGTGGAACAGCGGCGGGCAGATCCCCGATCGGTTCATCGAGCTGCTCAACCGACCCATGCTCGCCTTCTGGGCGGTGCGCAACGGAGAGAGCTGGCAGTGGCCGCCGGTGGCCCACGTGGGTCCCATGGCAATGCTCATCAACGGATGGAGCGGCTCGGGCGGAGACGCCTTCCCCTTCTACTTCAAGGAGGTAGGCCTCGGGCCGCTCATCGGGGAGCGGACCTGGGGCGGCCTCATCGGCGTGTCGGGAGCCCCGGGCCTCATCGACGGGGGAAGCGTGACGGTTCCGACCTTCCGGATGTACGACCCCCAGGGGAACTGGTTCCCCGAAGGCCACGGAGTGGAGCCGGACATCCGCGTGGTGGACGATCCCGCGCAACTGGTGCGAGGTCACGACCCGCAGCTCGAACGGGCCATCGCCGAAGTGATGAGCGCGTTGGAGGCGAACCCGAACCTGCGGCCGGCCCGCCCGCCGAGGGTCAAGCGGTAGCGGGGAAGCTGGTCATGGCGTGTGGCGTGGTCGGGGTGGGCTCCGCCCCCGGCCACGCCCAGGTGGTCGTGGACACGGTCGACTCGGTGGCTCCCGTAGAGGACGCCTTCGAACCCTCACCCGCACGCCTCGCGTCACCGCGACCGGGCGGGAGCTTCGAGCTTCTGATCGCCAGGCTCCGGGAAGGTGGGCCATGGACGGGATTCCACGTCCCAGCCCATTCCCGTGCCCCTCGACCCGCTACCTGCGCGGGCCGTCTTCGACGTTGTAGTCGATGGCTTCGACGACGAAGTCGGCATACGTCCATTCCTCGCCCGGCGCTCCCCAGCGCGCCTCGGCGCTGGAGGGAATCCGTCGCCCGTCCGCCGGGACGTACCCGTGGATGGGCGTGGACCATCGCTCGGCCTTCATGACGTTCCCCTCGAGCTGAGCGCGATCGTCGGATTCGAAGTCGATGAGATCCCCGGCGTCGTCGAAGTGGGCCACCGCCGACACCTGGTGCCCGGCATGGACATAGGTGACCCGCACGCGCTTCGCGTCCAGGACCTCCCACTCCACGGGAAGATCCAGCAGCGCCGCCGGGGCCAGGAAGAACACGTCGTTCAGCAGCGTCACGGTCTCCGAGCGCGTCATCTCGGGACCGGAGACGTCGAGCACGGGCCAGATCCCCAGGAGGCGTGCCCGCATCGACGCGCCGCCCTCCGCAAAGCGGTGGTATACGTCCACGGGAAGCCCTGCCCTCCGGACCTCCATGAAGAAGTAGCGCTCGGGCGGATCGAAGAGCTCGTACTGCTCGGCCGTGCCCTCCATCCACGGATCCTCGGCATCGCCCCGGATCCGGGCCAGGAAGCGCGCTCGGAAGTTCCTTGCGCGGGGGCGACCCACGGCGCCGACCCTCTGGAGATAGCTCCGGATCTGCGGCGGGAGCGTGGCCAGGTCGTCCGTGGAAATGGGCGGCGCCTCCCAGGACGCGCCGCCCAGTGCCCGGCGGACGTCCCTCAGGTAACGTGACCGGAGGCTGGACGGCCGGAGATCGGCCACGGCCAGGGCAATGGGGACGAGCAGGATCACGTTGGCCACGGTGCCGAAGCGCGCGTCTCCCCAAGCCCCTATGATGAGCGCCTGGGACAACACGACCCCCGGCAGCGCGGGAATCCACCAGCGTCGGGGCCTCACCCACAGGACCACGGCTGCGCTCAACAGGAGGACGGCGGCCGCGAGCCAGAGCATGCCCGCCCCTGGGCCGATGGACGTCCGCAGAGACGCCACGTCGGCCAGGCCGAACGCCTTCGCGGACCCCAGGAGATGGATTGCGCCGTGGGCGACCAGGAGAAGGGTGAGTAGCGTCTTCATGAGCGCTGAACGGAGCGATGAAGCAAGCGTGGGTCGGGCGGTCCGTCCCCCCAAAGAGGATTGCGGCGACCTCCCGTCGTCAAGGCACGTCCACTTCCTTCTTCTTCACCTCGCGGCACGCTGGATCGGCGACCCACGTGACCTCCGAGCACCTTCGTTCGTCTGGTAGACAACAGGGGGCCGCGAGACAGATGACCGCGGCCGGAGATTCTGCGGGCCAGGACCACGCCGGGAGCGGGGTGCGGCCCGAAACGAGGGGGGGTAGCGACGTATGATCAAGAGGCTCATTGCC
>JASFRY010000314.1:0-5820 GCA_050114675.1 Gemmatimonadota bacterium
CTGGTGGATGCCCGGGTCCGATGGACCCCGGAGCAGGTGTCGCTGGGGACCTCGTACGTGCGCCGGGACAGCCGCATCGTGCGTTACGAGCGCATCATCCAGCTCCCCGGCGACACGCTGTCGGTGGCGACGCTGGCGCCCCAGGAGACCATGCAGACCGCCGCCGACGTGCGCTTCCAGCCCCTCGAGGCCCTGGACGCCTCCCTGACGCTGCTGTCGGAGCGGGACCTCCTCCCCCCCGAGGAGGCGGTGTCCGACCCCCGGGTCCAGCAGCTCATCCGGAGGGAACGCACCCGCCTGTCCGGCGTGGATCTGGGGTGGGAGACCAACCGCACGCTCCGGACCCGGCTCGGCTTCCGGCCGCGGATCTTCGCCTGGCTGCGGAACGATCTGGATTGGAGAAGCTTCTACGGCTCGGATCGCAACGCCAGCTTCGTGGACCGGGAGGTGGTGGTCTCGGACACGGTGCTGGCTCTGGCCCGCAACGCCCGGGGCCAGCGGGACTGGCGAGGATTGCTCTCCCTGGATCCCTCGGCCCTGGCCCGGGATCTCCTGGGGGAGCCCCAGGCGGGCGAGGATGCCGGCGTGACGCAGCTCCGTGCGCTCATCTCGGCGCTCAGACCCCTTTCGGCGACCTACGAGTCGGGCCTGGTGTCGCGCTTCCACCGCGACCCGGTGAGTCCCGGCTCGGCCTACCAGTTCGGCCTTGGAACGGTGGACGACTTCCGCTTCCTGGACGGGGACACGGCGGCCACGCTCACGGACCGGTCCTCGTGGACCCTGAGCTCGGGGCTGGGGCTGCCGGGCGGCGCGGCCCTGAACCTGGGCTACCAGCGCGCGGTGACCTCCACCCTGGACACGCGGAGCGATCGCCTCCTCACGGAGCGGCGCTGGCCCGACGTGCACGCCACCCTGCCGCCCCTCGTACTCCCGCGATTCACCGGCGTCCGCCGCCTCAGCCTCTCGTCGGGCTATGTGCGCAACCAGCGTGACATGGTGTACGGTGGGGCGGGGGGACAGCGGCGGTACCAGAACGACATCCAGGTCCCCGTGGACGTCTCGGTCACCTGGGTCGGGAACGTGATGACGAGCTACCGCGGCTCGTTCCGCGACGGCGAAGCCACCGATCCCACCGGCGACACGGATCGAACCGAGCGCACCCACCGCATCTCGGTGAGCTCCCAGTTCCTGCCGCCGGGGTCCTTCGGGAAGCGCCTGGATCGGCCAGTGCGCTTCTCCCTCCTGGCGGCCTATACGGCCCAGCGCGACTGCCGCACCACCGCGGCCCAAGCCGAGTGCGTCCCCTTCCTTGACCAGGTGCGCCGGAGCCTGAGCGTGAACCTGGATACCAGCGTGGGAGGCTTCGAGATGGGGCTGCAGATCAGCTACGATGACCGCCAGTCCTTCGTGGGTCAGCGCACCGGCTCCACCCAGTTCCAGCTCGGCCTCTTCGGCCAGCTCCAGTTCTCGGCCGGGTCCTTCCCCGCGGGCCCCCTGCAGCCCCGCCGCTGAGCCGGAATGGCGGGCCCGCGGAAGGCCCTACCCGCGTCCGCAGGGTCGGCTGTGTCCCGTTCTCCCATTCGCGGGCCCCTTTCTCCGTGGCACCCTACGGTCATGTCCGATGCCGAGACCCGGGCCCTGACGCGGGCGGCGGCGGTGATCCTCGTGGCCAGCGTGGCCCGCTGGGGGTGGGACGCCGTCCGGCCCTCCGCCGTCGCGGAGGGCCCCGACCAGCTTGCCGGGCTCCTGGAGGAGAGCCAGGCGCGTACTCGGGAGGCCCAGGCCCGGGCGCGCCCCCTGGGGCCCGGCGAGAGGCTGGACCCCAACCGGGCCAGCGCCGTGGAGCTGGACCGGCTGCCCGGCGTGGGGCCGGCCACGGCGGCGGCCATCGTGGCGTTCCGGGGGGAGCACGGGCCCTTCCGCCGCGCCCATGACCTGACCCGCGTCAAGGGGGTGGGGGAGGCGACGCTGCGTCGCATACAGGTGCATCTGGACTTCTCCACGCCCCCGCCGGTCGACCTGCAAGCTTGGGGGACGTCCCGTGCCGCGTCGTCCCTCCCCGCAGTGGCCCGGCCCCCTCCGGGCTCGGCCCCCTCCGGGGGTCCGGGAGACGGCGGAGCGCCGGTGGACGTGAACCACGCGGACGTGGAGGCCCTCCAGACGCTTCCCGGGATCGGGCCGTCGCTGGCCCGGCGCATCGTCGAGGCGCGCGTGCAGGGGCCTTTCCGGTCCGTGGACGACCTGACCCGTGTGCGGGGCATCGGTCCGGCGACGGTGGCGCGACTGCGAAATCGCGTTAGCGTAGGTCGTTAGCGGACTTCCCGGTGGCCGTCGCCGTTCCGCGCGGATGCCGAGGTGCCGGGAAGGTCCTTCTCTTGTACGGTATGGCGGACCACCCGTATTCTTACGAGGTGTGCGGGTCCTACCTACCTGCCCAATTTCCCAGCAAGGACAGGCACAGTCCATGTCAGCCAAAGTCGCCCAGGAGATCCGCCTCGGGGACCTCTTCGTCCGCGAAGGCCTGATCACGGAGCAGCAGCTTCGGGAGGCCCTCGCGGAGGCGAAGACGGGCGGGACCCGCCTCGGATACGCCCTGGTGAAGCTCGGCTTCGTGGCTGAAGAGGAGCTCACGCGGATGCTGGCCAGACAGTACCGCGTGCCGGCGGTGGACCTGGAAAAGGTCACCGTGGACGAGAAGATCCTCAAGCTCGTCGCCCCCGACGTGGCCCACAAGCATCTGGTCCTGCCCCTGCGCAGGGTCGGGCGCATGCTCACGGTGGCCATGACCAACCCCACGGACTTCAGCGCCATCGACGACCTGAAGTTCATCACCAAGCTCGACATCGAGCCGGTGATCGTGGGGGAGTTCACGCTCCGCAAGCACCTGGAGGACTACTACGGGGCCACAGAAGAGGAGGCCATGTCGAGCCTCCTCGAGGAGTTCGGAGAGGAGGACGTGGAGGTCCTGGAGGAGCAGGAAGAGGACGTCTCCATGGCGACCCTCCAGGCCGAGGTGGATTCGGCCCCCGTCGTGAAGTTCATCAACGGGCTGCTCACCGACGCCGTCATGAAGGGCGTGTCGGACATCCACATCGAGCCGTACGAGAAGGAGGTGCGGATCCGCTACCGCATCGACGGCTCGCTCCGGGAGATCATGAAGCCGCCCATGAAGATGAAGGCGGCCCTCACTTCCCGCATCAAGATCCTGGCGGACCTGAACATCGCTGAGCGGCGCGTGCCCCAGGACGGGCGCATCAAGCTGAAGATGAAGCGCAAGGTGGTGGATTTCCGTGTCTCCACCCTGCCCGTGATCTTCGGCGAGAAGATCGTGCTCCGCATCCTCGACAAGGGCAACCTGACCTTCGACCTCACCAAGTTCGGCTTCGAGTCCAAGGCCGAGCGCGACTTCATGTGGGCCATCTCCCGCCCCTACGGGATGGTGCTGGTCACGGGGCCCACCGGCTCGGGGAAGACCACCACCCTCTACTCGGCCCTGTCCCAGGTGAACACGGAGGACGTGAACATCATGACGGCCGAGGATCCCGTGGAGTACAACATCCACGGGATCAATCAGGTTCTGGTGCGCACCGAGATCGGCATGACCTTTGCTGCGGCCTTGAGGGCGTTCCTGCGGCAGGACCCCAACATCATCATGGTCGGTGAGATCCGTGACATCGAGACCGGGGGCATCGCCATCAAAGCGGCGCTCACCGGCCACCTGGTGTTGTCGACGCTGCACACCAACGATACCCCGTCCACCATCACGCGTATGATCGACATGGGGTTGGAGCCCTTCAACGTGGCCTCGGCTCTCAACCTGCTCACGGCGCAGCGGCTGGTGCGGCGCATCTGCTCCAAGTGCAAGACCGAGACGACGTACGAAGAAGATTACCTGAAGGCGGCAAAAGTTCCCCTCGACTGGGCCGAGAAGACCACCTTCTACAAGGGCGAGGGGTGCGATGCCTGCAGCGGCACCGGCTACAAGGGACGCCAGGGCCTCTACGAGGTCATGATCATGAGCGCGCAGCTGCGGAAGGCCATCATGAACGAGATGAGCACCGACGAGATCCGGGACATCGCCCGGTCCGAGGGCATGCTCACGCTGCGCGAGGACGGCATCAAGAAGGTGGAGCGCGGCGCCACCACGCTGGAAGAGGTCGTGAAGGAGACCGCGGTCGCCGACTGACGTGGCTACATCTGGACCCACCGACGAGGATCACTGAATGAATCAGCCGGCCGGGCAGGCAGGCCAGCCCCAGCAGCAGGAGCTCAGCCTCCGTCTCCTCCTCCAGGAGATGATCCAGCGAGGCGCGTCCGACCTGCACATCAGCGTGGGGAACCCCGCCAAGATGCGCATCGACGGCGACCTTGCCAACTCGAAGATCAACCACGTCCTCACGCCCAAGGACACCCTGTCCCTGGCGTACTCCATCCTTACGGAGAACCAGAAGAAGCGGTTCGAGACCGAGGACGAGCTGGACTTCTCCTTCGGCGTGCAGAACCTGTCGCGCTTCCGCGGGAACGTGTACAAGCAGCGCGGCTGCGTGGCCATGGCCATCCGGCAGATCCCGTACGAGATCATCTCCATCGAGAAGCTCGGACTGCCGCCCATCGTCAACAAGCTGGCGGAGCGTCCTCGGGGCCTCGTCCTGGTCACCGGCCCCACCGGGTCCGGAAAGTCCACGACGCTGGCGGCCATGGTGGACAAGGTGAACCGGGAGCGAAAGGGTCACATCATCACCATCGAGGACCCCATCGAGTTCATCCACCGCCACCAGAACTGCATGATCAACCAGCGGGAGGTGGGGGCGGACACCAAGAGCTTCGGCGCCGCGCTGAAGTACGCCCTGCGCCAGGATCCCGACGTCATCCTCATCGGCGAGATGCGGGACCTGGAGACCATCGCCGCGGCGCTGACCATCGCCGAGACCGGCCACCTGGTCTTCGCCACGCTGCACACCAACTCCGCTGCCGAATCCATCAACCGCGTCATCGACGCCTTCCCGTCGCACCAGCAGGCCCAGGTCCGGGCCCAGCTCGCGTTCGTGCTGGAAGGCGTGATCACCCAGACCCTCCTCCCACGTTCCAAGGGGAAGGGGCGGGTCGTAGCCAGCGAGATCATGGTGTGCACCCCGGCCATCCGGGCGGTGATCCGGGACGAGAAGATCCACCAGATCTACTCGCTCATGCAGGCCGGCAAGAAGCACGGCATGCAGACCATGAACGACGCGCTCCAGATGCTGTACATGCGGGGCGAGGTGACCCTGGAGGAGGCCCTCAAGCGCTCCGGTGACCCCGCCGAGCTCCTCCGCGCGGTCGGGGAGCCCGTCCCCACCGGGATGCAGGGATGACGACTTCCGTGCTGTTCCTCAGCCTCTGAGGTAGGACAACATGCCGACCTTCTCGTACTCCGCGAGACCCGCCTCCGGCGGCGACATCCAGTCGGGCGAGATCGACCTGGCCTCGAAGGACGACGTCCTCGCCTACCTGCACCGACAGCGGATGATCCCCGTCTCGGTGCGGGAGAAGTCGAGGGAGTTCAACATCACCTTCGGCACGGGTGTGAAGACACGCGACGTCGTCATCTTCACCCGACAGTTCGCCACCATGATCAACTCGGGCCTGCCCCTGGTGCAGAGCCTGGACATCCTGGCGGAGCAGACCGAGAACCCGGCCCTGCGGAAGACCATCCAGGACGTGCTCTACGACGTGGAGTCCGGCCACACGCTGGCCGACGCCATGGGCAAGCACCCCAAGATCTTCAGCGATCTGTTCGTGAACATGGTGGCCGCCGGTGAGGCCGGCGGTATCCTGGACACG